>JASFGH010000392.1:0-4393 GCA_050123865.1 Desulfobacterales bacterium
TTATGCCGACACCATAGTAGTAAAAGGAATCTCCGTCAGGCAGCTCCTTGAACCAGATGACCTGGGCCCGGTAAATATCATGGCCCGATGAATAGGGAGAGTTTTCAATTCCGATAAAGATATCCGACCCGACCTGTGGGGCGAAATCTGACTCAAAATACATGCCGCTTCGGCTGTAGTTGTACATCCGGCCCTCATAATATTGACCGGACGGATAATTCTCAATCAAGACCGTCGCTTCATGTTCAAACCGGGGTGCATCTCTTTTTTCTGGATTTAAGTCCATCTGACACCCTCCGCTGAGGCTGATCGTTGGCTTCCCCAGAAGACATCTGTTACCGCCTGCCGCCTTCTTTTTCGACGATCTGCCGAACCTACTGAAAGCGGATCCCCTATGACAGTTTTCTAAACACCGATGTAAATGGCAAACGCCACGAAAATTAACAGGGCACTAACGACGGCTAGGAGCAATGAAATAAGACTATGTTGCATACGTTAGATTCTCCGGTTGGGATTTTTCTCAAGGCAACCAATCGCTATTTTTGATTAGCATAAAGCGTGCCGAACTGATGATTTATTCAAGAAATTTAACAAAAATCAACAAATGCAGCTGCTCCGCCGGAGTACAGTCATCATTCAGACATACCGTTTGTGGAAAATTTTCCATAAAAACTGGGCAACAGTTTTCCTATGATTCTGTCAGATGTTGGCGCTTTATTTTGAATTCGACTTCATGCAGAAGAAAATGAAATGCAATGGATCGGTTCGATCCGGGCAGGAAGAGCCTTAATTGACAGGGTCACCATTCCCAATGGACGAGGGTGATTCACGATGAATCACCCTCTGAGCATTGGGTGACAGTGCATTAACACACTGCTATGGTTTTTATCGGTCTTCATTTGCCAAACTTTACCGAATATTTACCACTCAATTTTTCCGGGAACAAAAGTATAACTTCTGGCCGTTTGATTGTTGAGCCGGTCATTCGGTCTTTGGGCCGGACCGACAGTCAGAATGATATTCTCCGTATCCTGCAGTAGTTTTTTCTTTTTGTCACCTTTGAGGCTGAAGGTTAAATGGGCACCCCACATATCCTCGGTTAATAAATCCTTTTGATGCCCCAACCGGTGGACACCGGATTTGTCGGTAATCGAAAGCCGCAATTGCGATACACCATCCTTGACCTTCTCCAGCTCTAATATCGCTTTATCCTCCAGATAGACATTCACATAATTTTCATCTTCGAAGATTTGATGATATTTTAGTTCTAGCTGCACCGGTGGTTTTTTGTTCTGATTCAATATAAAATGGTTGCCTTCGCTAAAATATCTGAATTTCGTTTCATCGACACGCCGCAGACGCGAGTCATCCGGATTTCTTTGCGGGTTAAACCGCATGTCCGGGTGCAGGTTAACGGCCAGTTGACTGAATTGCAGCTTTTTGATCAGTGATGCGATCCCCTGCCGATCATTTTTATGAACATCAAAATACAACGCGACCATTGAATCGGCTTGATGTACATAATCGTAGTGGTAACCGATCAGGGACTGGGGGGTGCAGGATTCTACGGGAAGGGCCATATTTAATGCGCCTGCAATCCCGCCGCTGGCAGGACCGGTCAGCGCACCGACCAGGGTTGTCAGTTTTTTCATGGCGTCCGAGTATTTCTCATCTTCCAAGCAATCATAATATTTTTTCAGGCTATGCCGCTGCTCGATATGCGCAATGGCGTAAGCTAACAGTGCTTTCAGTTCGTCATCATTATCCAGTGAGTCGAAAAGGGCGGTGGTAATGATGATTTTGCCGGTGGGGATTGCAAAGGCGTTTATGCCGTCGCTGCTGGTAAGGTAAAAAGCGTAATCGTATCCCAGCAGCTTAACCGGCCAGTTTTGAAGGACCGTTTCCCCGGTCGCAGACAGATGGGTCTGTTTCGCAGATTCTTTCTCGATGGGCTCGTACTGGCGCAATCGCATCGACCACTCTGCTTCTATGGCTTTCTCCACCGCCAGGTCCGGTAAATAAACGACCTTTTTAAAGCAAAAGCCACTGGGCCGATAGCCTTGTTGATCGGCGTCTTCCCATTTCATGCGGGCCATAAGGGCCGGGTCGCCAAAATGGTTGCAAGACCAAAGATGGTACAGCTTGCTTGCTGGATCTAAGACGACGTACTGGTGGTTTTCGTCTCCGAGGGTTTCAAGTAAAATGGTCTGTATACCTTCTACCTTTGCATGTTTAAGCAGTTTGGGACTGAATTCGAACCGAATGGTTCCGGTGCCCAGGATGGGATGGGACAACTCCAGCGCGATCTCCGATGATTCGATGCTGACGTCGATTATCCTGGCGCTTAGTATTTTATCCTGGAAAAATATCCTGCTGATGGTTTTTTCAAAAAAGAACTCGATGCCCTTGTGCCGGCCAAACCCGAAATTGAGTTTGTTAAGCTGCGGCATAATCAATATTTCTCTGTTTATGACACCGCTGGTAATTTGAGCTTTTGACGCCGAGTCTAAAGAAACCTGGGCGTTGCCGATTGCCGGCCAGATCCAAACGGCACCAATGATCACGAGACATAGCGCGAGGTTACAGATAGGGTATCTGATTTGCACGATTTTAACTCCAGCTGCATGATAAAGGTTGCTCAGTGACGTCCAAAAATACATTCGGGTATCCAACTGTTTTTCTCATTGCTGCAACAGCTCCCGGGCGTGTGCCAGGGTCTTCTGGGTAATTTTCTCCCCTCCTAACATCCGGGCAATTTCTTTATAGCGGTCTTTCTCGCTGAGTAGCTGAATCGACGTGCGCGTCCTGCCCGAAGAGACTTTTTTCGAAATTCGAAAATGCTGTTTGCCAAATTTGGCTATTTGTGGCAGGTGGGTAATACAAATCACCTGATGGTGTTTGGCAAGCGCGGCTAATTTTTTGCCCACTGCTTCGGCGACCCCGCCGCCAATACCGGAATCCACTTCATCGAAAACCACCGTTTCGACCGAATCACTTTTAGCCAAAAGCGCCTTTAGCGCCAGAATCATTCGGGACAGCTCACCGCCGGATGCAATACTGGTTAGTGACTTGAGGGCCTCTCCGACGTTGGGGGCGATCAAAAAGGTGGCCCGATCGATACCGGTTTCAGTGATCATATGATCATCAACTGTCAGGCGGGGATCGGCCTTTTCATCTGTCGCGATGGGTTGCAGTGCCACGCTGAATTTGGTTTTGGCCATTTTCAAAGTGGACAGCTGATCAATGACCTTAGTGGCGAAACCTTTGGCTGCTTTTTTGCGTTTGCGCGATAGCTTCAATACAAGTTCTTTAAGCTGGGTGTGTAATTCGTTTGCTTCTGTTTCGGCCTCTTTAATTTGTTCGACAACATTTTCAACACTGGCCAGCTCCTGCTCGATGGTTTTGCTTTTGGCGATGACGGCATCCAATGTGCCGCCGTATTTACGCTTGAGTTTGTTGAGTGTATCGAGCCTTTCCTCGACGGCCTCCAGTTGTTTTTCGTCCATTTGAATCGAATTGAGGTAGCTTCGCAGACCTTCAACTACATCCTCGATTTGATAAGTGGCGTCAGACAGCTTTTGGCCATTTGACTTCAAATAGTCATCGATCTCGCTGATTTTGGTCAGCTCTTTATTCACAGCCACCAAATTCTCAATGACCGAGCCCGGTGCGCCATACAACGACTCGATACCGTTATAAACTGTCTGGTAAAGGATTTCAGCGTTTTTTAATCGCTTTCTTTCCCGCTCAAGATCCTCATCTTCACCCAAATTCGGGTCGGCGGTGGTGATCTCTTTGTGTTGAAACGTCAGCAGTTCCATATGTTCGGTCTGGTGCTCCGCGATAGCGTTTAATTCGGCTAATTTTTTCAGTACGGCCAGAATGTTTTGAAAGCACTCACCAACGGCTTCACGTAAAGGCAGGAGGCCACCGAATTGATCGAGAATGTAAAGGTGTTGTTCCTCTTTTAGCAGTAACTGATGGGCATGTTGGCCGGAAATGCTGGCCAAATTTTCGGTGATGGCATTAAGCAGCTGGATGGTGGCCATACGGTCGTTCAGGTATACCCGATTGGCATCATTGCGCGCAATGATCCGTCTGACCAGCAACCCTTCTGAAGGAGCATAACCGTGTTCGGTCATGATTTTGGCAACCCGGCTGGAGGCGGTTATTTTAAAAAAGGCTTCCAGTTCGGCACTTTCGGCGCCGCTGCGAACCAGGTCGGTCGCAGCGCGGCTTCCCAGCAATAGGTTGACCGCATTGAGGATGATTGATTTGCCGGCACCGGTTTCGCCGCTGAGAATGGTCAGGCCATCGGAAAAGCCGATGTGGAGATCATCGATAATGGCAAAATTTCGAATGGTAAGCTCTTTTAGCATGAATGGATAAATCG
>JASFGH010000393.1:0-4389 GCA_050123865.1 Desulfobacterales bacterium
GTGGTGAGATTTGGTGTCGACGTGGCCGGCGGTGCGCTTGTGGATATGATCCAAAAACCTGGGGGTTGCGAACAGTTTGCCGCACCCTTCACAGCGCTCGAGCGGATGTTTGCCGATAATTTCATTCCGGATCGATATGGTTCTGACATTATCGGAATCAACCGCGCTGATCACATCCGTGGGACAAATATTGGCGCAGGTCATGCAGCCGATGCAGCGGCCCTCGACGGGCATCACATAATTGCGCCCATCCCGTTTTTCCATTTTGAGGGCAGCGGGCCCCACGATTTCTTTACATACCCGGATACACAGGCGGCAGCGCACACAACCGTCCGGTGGTGGACCCGGATCGATATGGTAGGCTTGGGCCAGAGCGATGATACGTTTGGCCTGGGGCGCCATGTTCAACAGATTTCGAAAGGCTCGCGTCCGGGCGCGCTGCACCGCTTCGCTTTGCGTTTTGACGACCATTCCATCTTTAGCCTTTAGAATGCAGGACAGCATGGTGATCTGCCGGCCGGTCGCTCTGCCCGGCACCTCAACGGCGCACAACCGGCAGGAGCCCGAGGGTTTAAGAGAGGGGTGAAAGCACAGGGTCGGAATCGGGATCTGGTTGATTCTGGCCACCTCAAGGACGCTCATGTCCTCTTGCACCTCATATTCGCGGTCATCGATGGTAATTTTTATCATTTTGGGTCCTTATTCAACTATCGTGGACAAGCCGGTTGGAGCCAAGCGTAAATCTCGATTTATCGGGGAACCAAAAAATATCAATTAACCACGAAAGCACGAAAGGATAAAAACACGAAACAACACGGTATAAATTTCGTGCCTCATAGATTTCGCGTCTTCGTGGTAAATCTGCTCTCCTAATCCTGCCCGGCATGATGCAGGTCCTCGATGTAGTCTCTCAGGTGCCGAAGCTCCTCTGTGAGCATATTGATCTGGTGTTCGATCAGATCGGCCAGGGTCAGCAATCCGGCGATCTCATTTTCTTTGATGACCGGCATGTGTTTGATATCCGCCTGGATCATCATGGTCATGACAGCGCTGACCTCATCTTCCATTTTGGCCGTCAACAACTTGGGGGTCATCGCATCTTTTAACAGGATATCGCTGAACGCCGCGGCTTTATCTCGAATATGGGCCCGGAAGACATCCCTTTCAGCGAATATGCCCACCGGATGATCGGCCTCGGTGATGATCAGGGCACTGGTTTTTTTAGCGGTCATCAAATTGATGGCGTCATCAACGCTTTGATCACCGTTCAGGGTGTAAACCGGGCGGGATATGCGTGGCAACAATTCATGCACTTTCATGGGTCGATCACTTACACTTTCAATGAGATTTTGAGTGTAAACCCGCTGTTATTCTTCCAGTAGACGAATGCAATCCTGTGGAAAGCGGTGGGTTCCTTTGCCCTCCAGACTCACTTCCACGAGGGCATCCGGGTCATTGATGGTGCTGTCCGGGTCGGTAATGATGCCGTGCAGGCCCACATAGGCATCCATAAAGCTTTCCCAGCTCTCATCGGTGGAGCGTTTGAAGATTTCGACTTTTTGACCGCGACGAAAAACCATACCTTTCTCCCTATCTTTCATTTTTAGCGCTAGCATGCTGTTGCACCTCTTCCGTCAGCTTCAGACCGGTGCATCATCGGCGCTTGATTTGGCTGTTGACCGTCTGGCACACAGGTCGCATAGATTGCGATCCTCAGCCACCGGCGCCACTGCTCGGGTGCGATTTTTGACAAAATCAAGATAGCGCGCCGGTCCCAAAACGGTGCCGCACATATCGCAGTGCAGCAACTTTTGACGATTGAGGATCGTGCCGCACAGCGACAATACCCGTTCATCATTTTTGTCTGCCATCTGCATGGCACCGGTGGGGCAATTGGTGGCGCAGGCGCCGCACAGAATACAGCGTTCTTCGGTTAATCGATATT
Organism: Desulfobacterales bacterium; assembly: GCA_050123865.1. Classification (GTDB taxonomy): domain Bacteria; phylum Desulfobacterota; class Desulfobacteria; order Desulfobacterales; family JAHEIW01; genus JAHEIW01. The sequence goes on from JASFGH010000393.1 coordinate 1,946, forward strand.
CGGTTGCGACCGGGTGGTCAAAGTCAAAATAACCCATTTGTAGCGCATCCACCCCCATTTTATCGCGGCAGATCTCGACACATTTCCCGCAGCGCAGACAGACGTCACAGCGCAAACAACGGCGTGCTTCCTCGCGCGCCATGTTTTCCGAATAGCCCAGTTCAACCTGCTGAAAGGTGGTCCGTCGCCGGTCGATGTTGAGCAGCGGCATATCGGGCCGTTTCAGGGTCATTTTTGTGGTAGCGGGCACCTGCAGCCATTCAATGCGTCCCCTGCGGCTTGGGACCGGTGGCATTTTCGGCTGAGGTATGCCGGACAGATAGCGGTGGATGGATTCTGCCGCCCGCTTGCCGCCGCCGATGGCTTCGATGACCGTAGCCGGTCCGGTGGCAGCGTCACCGGCTGCAAAAATACCCGCTACCCCGGTTTCAGTAGTTATTGTATTGACCTGAATGGTTTTACGACGAGTCCAATCCAGTCCGGCCACAGATTCCAGACAGTCGGCATCCACCTGCTGGCCGATGGCCGGAATCACCGCGTCGGCTTCCATAATAAAATCACTGTCTTCAATGGCTTTGGGAAATTTGCGATCCTGCCCCTCAACCGTCACCAGTTTGGCCTGCAGGCATTTCAGCCCTTCCAGCCGGCCCTGGCGGCCGACAATCTCCGTGGGAATGTTTAAAAATTCAAATCGCACACCTTCCTCTTCGGCCTGCTCGACCTCCTCGGGGTCAGCCGGCATTTCCGCCCGCGTACGCCGGTAGGCCAGGACAACGGATTCGCAGCCCAGGCGCAGACAGGTCCGGGCGGCATCGATGGCCACATTGCCGCCGCCGATGACAATGACCTTCTTTCCGGGGGGATGGCGGTCGCCCAGGGCCACCCGCCGTAAAAAATCGACCGCATCAATAACCTGTGGGAAATCCCTCTCACCGGAGATGTTCAGCTGAAACGATAAATGCGCGCCGATGGCAAAGAAAAAGGCCGCAAAACCTTTCGTTTTTAATTGATCCAAGGTGATGTCGGTTCCGAAACGCGTGTCAAAACTAAATTCAACACCTAAATTGCGCAGCATTTCGACTTCACGGTCAATAATTTCACGGGGCAGCCGATAGCGGGGAATGCCCAGCAACAACATACCGCCGGCCACCGATTGCTGTTCGATGACGCGAACACCATATCCTTTAAGGGCCAAGTAATAAGCGGCACTCAACCCTCCCGGTCCGGCACCGATCACGCATACCTTCTTGTCTTTAGCGGGCTCTTTTGGCGGGTTGCGATAACTGCCCTCCGACATGGCCCGCTCGGCCGCGAAACCTTTGAGGTTTTTAATGGCGATCGATGAGTCGATCCGGCCGCGCACACACATAAACTCACAGGGCCGGGTGCATACCAGACCGCAGACCCAGGGAAAAGGGCAATCTTTGCGGATGACATCGATGGCTTCGGCATCGCGCCCCAGGCCGATCAGGGTCACATAGGTGGGAATGTCCAACCCGGCCGGACAGGTCATTTGACAAGGTGCGGGTGCAAGTCTGACGCATTCGCCTGTGGGGCAGTTGTGGGTATCGATATGACTTGTGAAGACTTCCCGGTTCTGAGAAACCGCCGCTTCGATGAAATCGGCAACTTTACGGCAACTGTCATCGGCACACTCCGCTTTTAATTGCTGCACTTTGGCATCAACAGCGGGTAGGTGCTCAGCGCCGGCATTGCCCCAGGCGATATCATTGATAAGCGTTCGGATTTCCTCTGCCGTCCATCGATTGCGTGGGATTTTCAACTGACCGGTATCCATCATCTCGCCGAGCGTTGTGACCGTTTGATGAACCGGGCAGATCTGAGCGGACATTTTTTATTCTCCTAAGCCGAAAATAGACAAGGTAGCCATTGGAGCCTTTTGAGTTCCTTAAAAAGTCCTTAAATTAGATGCGAATTCCCGCTCCATTGAGCGGGGAGATGGGGTTTTGAACCACTTCTAATCAAAATCGGCAACGTACCGGGCATGTCGTTCCCGCCGGCTCTGAGATTTAAGCGACGGTTCACCGAAATGCAGGCATTTGGTGATGCATTTGGTCACACAGGCCGGTTCCAAACCCTGATCGACGCGGTCCATGCAATAATCACATTTAACAGCTTTGCCGGTCTGCGGATTCCACTGGGGCGTTCCCCAGGGACAGGCGGTGATGCATGCCTTGCAGCCCACACACAGGTCAGATTCGACAAATACAATGCCGTCCTTGGCTCGTTTTTGCATGGCTCCGGTGGGGCAGGCCGAAACGCACCATGGATCCTGGCAGTGGAAACAGGGCATGAACACCCAGGACGTACGGGGTAAATTTTTCACTTTTTTGGGACCGACGGTAATAATCTGGGTCAGGCGTGGCCCGATTGGCAGATGATTTTTCATTTTACAATGAGACTCACAGCTGAAGCATCCGATG
>JASFGH010000394.1:0-4360 GCA_050123865.1 Desulfobacterales bacterium
CAGGGCTATGGGTTCAATCATGGTCGCAAAATTTTTCAGCTCTCGATCCACTTCGGCATCATAAAACTTCGCCAGGCGCAGCATTACCTCCGGTAAATTGCCAACATTCTCACCGGTAGCAACCATCTGTTTAACCGAATCGAGGATAAACGGATAATCGGAAAACGGCTGGGCAAACTTACCACCTTCTCGCACGTGGTCTCGAATCCGTTGGATAAATTGCTTAAAAAATCGATTCTTGATCGTGTCGCACGTAACATCCAGTGCATTGAGAATCGGAACTGCACTTTCCATCAGATGACCCAGCGTCCGCAGCATACTGCAGGTATTGATCTTGTTGGAGAGTCTGGATAGCAATGGAAGGCGAATGAACGACCAGTCGATGATGATTTGTCCGCGTTCGCTGTTTTTAAACAACATCAACCCGATCATACAACCGACGAGCCCGATAAGATAAACCCACCAATACACCCTTAACGAAGCACTGGCGGCCATTAAAAAGCGCGTGGTCAAAGGCAGTATATGCTCCTTGCCTTCGAAAAATGCGGTAAATTTCGGTAAAACGCCAACCAAAACAAAAACCACGACCACGAATCCCAGAACACATAAAAACATCGGATAAGTTAATGCTGATCGTATTTGGGTAAGCAACGCCTGGCGCTTTTCCTGCATTTCAACCATTCGGTCCAGTATTTCATGCAGGAATCCACCGGTCTCCCCGACCTTTACCATGCTGTTATACACATTGCTAAATACATGCGGATGCCGTTTCATGGCATCTGATAGTTGCTGACCTTCCTCAACATCACGAAGCAGGCTATGTATCACTTCTTTGAAATCCGTATTTTTGGTCTGGTTGCGGATGGCTTCCAATGCATTTTTTAAGGGTGTGCCGATCTCCAGCATCAGTGAAAGCTGAGAAGTAAAAAATATCACCTCTTTGGGTTTGATCGATTTGCCGAATAAGCGGTACTGCGCCAGCGAACTTTTTAACGGCGCTTTCGGTTTTGCTTTAACCGGTTTTGCGGGTATGTGTGAAAATTTATGATTGACCGTAATTGCCATTTCTTCTTACTTTCTCCTCATTTTTATGTTCCCATGGATGTCACCCTCACAGCCTCCTCCATGGTTGTGACACCTTCGATCACTTTTTGATATCCTAAACTTTTTAAGGACTTATGACCATTTTTATGTAAATAGTGATGAATTTCATCCACAGTTGGATTGTTTAGAATCAGGGACTGAAGACCCTGGTCTAATTCCAATAACTCGTATATTCCGGTGCGGCTTTTAAACCCGGAATCATAGCAGTTAGAGCAGCCCTTTCCTTTAAATAGCTGAACTATCTTATTTTCAGCTATCGCCAATGTTTTTAACACTTCTTTTGGGGCATAATAATTCGTGCGGCATTCTGGACAAATTTTTCGTACGAGGCGCTGTCCAAGTGATGCCAATAGAGACGACGAGATCAGGTAGGAGGCAATTTCCATCTCGAGCAAGCGCGTCATCGCACTGGGCGCGTCATTCGTATGCAGGGTCGATAAAACCAGATGTCCGGTTAATGACGCCTGTATAGCCGTCAAGGCGGTTTCCCGATCCCGGATTTCACCGACCAGAATAATATCCGGATCTTGCCGGAGCGTATGTTTCAGAACCTTCGCAAAGGTGAACCCGATCGACTCTTTGACCTGGATTTGATTAATATTTTCTAATTGATATTCGACCGGGTCTTCAATGGTGACAAAATTCTTTTCACTGCTGTTCAGCATGGTTATGGCGGAATACAGGGTGGTGGTCTTGCCACTTCCGGTGGGGCCACAAACGAGGATAAGACCATAAGGCCTTCTGAGAAGAGACTTGAATCTATTCAGCACTTCCGAGTCAAATCCCAATATATCGATATCCAAGATCGCCTGACTTTTATCCAAAATACGCAATACCACTTTTTCGCCGTGAATCCCCGGCATAGAGGAAAAGCGCAGATCGACCATGCTTCCCGCCACATTTACCTGAATACGGCCATCCTGGGGTATGCGTCTTTCGGCAATATCCAGATTTGCCATAACCTTAAGTCTGGAAACCACTGCTGGATGCAATTCTATTTTTGGCGATATTAAATCATATAAAACGCCATCAATGCGTACCCGCACTCTGAATTTACCTCTTTGAGGCTCGATGTGAATATCGCTGGCGCCATCTCGAATCGACCGCAATAAAATCGTATTCACCAGGTTGATCACCGGGCTGCCGTCTGCTAATTCAGCCAGTTCACTGATTTCTTCTTCAGAGGTAGCACGAATGATCTCAAGTTCGGATTCATCGATGCTGCCCATAACATCGTCTATCGCCACATCCATTTGATAACACTCATGAATAGCTTCCAAAATATCGTCGGAGCGGCATGCGACAGGCTGAATTTTTAGATGGGTAATTTTTGAAATTTCATCAAATACGAAAAAGGCGTGAGGATCGGCTGTTGCGATGGTCAAAACATTATGGACGCGAAACATGGGAATGACTTTATAAGCCAGGGCCTTTTCCTTTGGTAATACATTTACAATTCGAGGGTCCACCAAGCCCTTACGCAGCCAGACATGGTGGATACCCAGTTGCTCAATTAATACTTGTTGCAAATCCTCTTCGGTAATAAAACCTTCCTGCAAAAGAATCTGGCCCAGGGGTTGGGATTTATTCTTTTGGATAAGCAGGCATTTTTCCAGCTCTTCAGGTGTAATTTTTTCCTGACTAATTAAAATTTCCCCGAGCTTTATTCTTTTTGGAATAAGATCAGTTTTCATATAGTATCTTTTATGGCTTTGTTCATATCTTCGTAGATCCGAAAAACATTGATGAGTTGAGTGGCCTTTAGAATATCGATACAGAGTTCGTTCAAGTGCGACAGCTTTAAGGCGCCGCCTCGCTGCTTTAGCTCATTGTGCATGTCAAGCAAAAGTTCTAAACCCGCACTGTCTAGAAAGGATATTTTGCTAAAATCTATAATGATCTCGTTTTTTTGTTGGTCGAGATAATCTTTAAAAGTCGCCTCTACTTCCTCACAATTCTGGAAAGTAAGTGACTTGCTGATTTTAAGAACCTTTCTTCCATTTATTTTTTCAGGGCCAGATCTTGATGAAGCTAAGCCAGTCGCTTTTCCCATCATCGTTATCCTTTTCTAATATGTTTTTATTCGATCCCAAGATGATACTCCTCTTGAGGCAATTTGATTGTAAATTGGGATCCTTTGCCAGATTCACTGCGGACCTCTATCTCACCACCGTGGAGCTGAATAATCTCCTGAGCTATCGCAAGACCTAATCCACTGCCAGATACCTCTCTTACAACCGGATCTTCGGATCGGTAGGTCTTATCAAATATATAAGGAAGATCTTTGGGGGATATACCACATCCGGTGTCGGCCACATCAAAGATGATGTGACCATTCTGATTGAATAGTGAAAAGGTAACCTTGCCGTTTTGAGGTGTATACTTGACGGCATTACTGAGAATGTTGATAATGGCTACTTTCAATAGCTCTTTGTCACCCATCAGAGAGGGTGAATTTTCTGAAACGTTTTTTTCGAGAAGTATATTTTTGTTATTGACTGCTGTTTCAATCGCCGTAAGGGAGTCCTTTACGAGTAGATCGATTTTTACAAGTGCCGTGTTGAGCGTCAGATTACCCATTTCCATTCGTGATATACTCAATAAATTTTGTACAAGAGAAGACAATCTGTCTGCTTCCATGTTAATGATATTGTAAAAATCTTTTGTTGTCTCGGCCTCATTGACTTCGCCATCCATTAACATTTCGCTATATGATTTAATGGTGGTCAGGGGTGTTTTAAACTCATGAGATAGATGCGCAATAAAATCCCTACGCGCTTCTTCAGCCATTTTTTCATTCGTTACTTTTCTGACAATAATCATTTTGCCCACAAGACCATTTTCAATGTTCTTGAGTTCGGAAACAGAAATATTAAATGTATCTCCCGGGGCAGATTTTGGAAAAGTCGATTCGATATAATTTCCGATTTTGTATCCCATCCCATTTTCCTTAAGTGAAATAAACAACCGCAATTCGTCATCCTCCAGTATTTGCTCTAATGGGCATCCAATTGATTCAGAATGATCTTTGTTTAATAATTTCAACATGTATTTATTGACATAACTGATATTGTTGTGAATATCAGCGATAATAATGCCAAGAGGGATCGAGTTCAGAATAGTTGCGATTTGCTTCTTTTCAAAAGAAGTCACACCGAGCTTAGAGGCCAAATCCATATTATCCGATTCTATTTTGGTGAGCCTATCTTTGATTTGACCGATATTTTGCCCAAAATCTTTTACCATACAGACAACG
>JASFGH010000395.1:0-4359 GCA_050123865.1 Desulfobacterales bacterium
CTGGGCGGGCTGTGCATCGGTGTGTGGGGGGTTGAGCGGGGCGTTCGCATCGCGTTTAGTGTGGCGCTGGTTTTAGCCGTTTTGGCAGTTCTACTGCAGCAAAGATTAATTGGAGACGATACCCGCTCTGCCTCGACTGGCGATTATGAGCTCAGGCCTGAAAAAAATCCCTGGAAATTGTTTCAGTCGATGGATGCTTCGCTCAAGCGTTTGTTGGTATCTGATATCCTCATTCGATTCTGTGAACAGATCCCTTATGCGTTTGTCGTGGTCTGGTGCATGCAGACCATTGATCGGCCGGTTACGGCTTTTCAATTCGGCCTGTTGACCACCATTGAAATGGCCACGGCCGTGCTCGTTTACATCCCGGTCGCCCACCTGGCCGATAAAACCACCAAGAAGCCCTTTGTGGAGGCCACCTTTGTCTTTTTTACCTTCTTTCCGCTGGTGCTTTTATTCTGCCGGTCGTTCGCGTGGCTGATACCCGCATTTGTTCTCAGGGGCTTAAAAGAGTTCGGTGAGCCGACCCGCAAAGCGCTCATACTGGATCTGGCACCGGAATCCTGCAAAGCCGGGATGTACGGTCTTTATTATTTTATGCGGGATGTGTGCGTTTCCATCGCAGCCTTTGGCGGTGCTCTTTTATGGCAGATGAGCCCGGCAACCAATCTGATCGTGGCCTTTGCATTTGGAGTGGTGGGGACGATCGCATTTGCCCGTTACGGCACCGATATTCGTCTGGCAAACGAATGACCTGATATGCTAACAGTGTGAGGGATGTAAAGCCGTCGCCCGGGTTGCAACCATCAGATGACATCGTGTTGGTCGCAATCAGGGCGTCGCTGTTTCAGAAGCTTATGATGTGACGATGTCTGTGGTGCTGTCAATTATGGACAGCCAAAACCGTCCTGAACTAGACGGACTCCACGCTGACGATTTCAGGGATTTTATTTTTCACGTAAGTTTCGATACCCTGTTTGAGGGTCATCTGTGACATGGGGCACCCGCCACAGGCACCTGTTAGTCGAACTTTAACGATGCCATCGACGACATCAACCAGCTCGACATCACCACCATCTGCCTGAAGGGACGGACGAATGTCATCCAAAGCGCTTTGTACTTGCTCTTTCATTTTTATCTCCCGCATTGTTGGGGTTGTTGTTTGTTAATGCTTTTCGTCTGTTATTTGAATTTATACCACTTTGTGGCATCGGTCAAGCCCATACCATCCATTATTACCAACTGCATTCAGCTTAAGCATCCTGCCACCAGCTCCAAAACAAGCAGGCTTAGATAAACATGGTTTCAGGTGTCAGTGTTCAGGTGTCAGTCTTTCAGAGGACAGAGGTCAGAGATCAGAAGCCAGAAAGACAGATATAAAAAGCTTAAAAAAAATATTTCTATCTGATTTATGTTATCTGTCTTCTGTCATCTGCTTACTGACACCTGAAACCCGACACCTGAACACTAAAAGTATTAGGGAACCTAACTACGAAATGCGGCATTTGCAATCGGATGTTCTTTGAAATTAAATTTTTTACGCCTGACTATGAATTGAATGACAATGCATTGATGGACAGCTGAAGGCATTGGGTGATGAAAAATCCAATTGACACCCTGCTTGCTGATGGGTTAATCATTAAACGTTCCTCAATAAACCGCGTATCATTCCTGTTGACCCTGCGTAATCTCCAGAATGAGTACCCATCTCAAAATATAGGGTAAAGGGGGCTCTAAAATGATTGAATCAATTTACCAACTTTTGGCCAAAATAGGCTATACGCACCCGCTGCACCCGCCGGCCACCCATCTGCCGGCCGGTCTGATTATCGGCGGTTTTATATTCGCTCTGGTTGCCTGGATTTTTAATCGTAAAAATGTGTCCCAGAGCGCACGGCATTGCTTTATACTGGCCTTGATTATGGCAATCCCCACCATACTGCTGGGTCTGATGGACTGGCAGCAACGCTTTGGCGGTGCCGACATCTTTGAAATCAAGGTGAAGCTCGTGTTAGCCGGGGTTCTATTATTCTTGCTTCTGGTTACTGTGGTTTACAGCGCTCTGGCCGGCGGTTTTACCAAAACAGTTGTGGCCATTTACGCGCTATGCCTTTTGACAGTAGTTGGCCTCGGGTATTTTGGCGGGGAACTGGTATACGGAACCCGTGATCCGGCCGCGGCAGAAACCAAAGGTCTGGCCGCCACGGGCGAACAGCTCTTTAAGCAAAACTGCTCGGCCTGTCATTTTACAGACAGCACCGCCACCAAGGTGGGGCCCGGTTTGAAAGGTCTCTTTAAGCAGAGCAAATTTCCCGCTAGCGGCCATTCGGTGTCAGATGACAACTTCCGGCAGATTTTAAAAAAACCCGTCAGCAAAATGCCGCCTTTTGGACACCTTGCCGATGAGCAGGTGAATGCTCTGCTTAATTACCTAAAAACACTTTAGAACTCATCTCTAGTTTGAAACGATCAAATTAGGCTGAAGCTACTCAGATAGATTAAGAGGTTTGAAATGATTAATCACAGATCAAAAAAAGGAAATATGCAAGCGCCAATACTTCTGTCAATGGCCTGTTTAATTTTTTTGAATTTGCCGAATGCATGGGGGCAAACGTTCATTTCCGGAAAAGTCATCACTGCCGATGGGAAAGTGGTTGCCAGTGGAGCCGTGGCCCTGGAAAAAGGTGAGCTGCACAACGATGCCTTTTTAGCCGGCGGGGCCATTGGATCTGATGGCACTTTTAAAATACCCTTGCCGAGCGGTGGCTCCTGGGGTTTGCACGTTTACAGTGAAGGCTATATCTACTTTCCCCTGCAGGTGCAGATCAAAGAGGGTGTGGATAATGATATTCCGGTGATTTTGCCGGTGGATGGCAACCCGGCTGACGATCCAAGTATCTCCGACATCCGTTTCAATAAGATTTCCGATCAGGTCTTTCAGGCTAAAATGCGGGTTGAAGATGCCAACAACAACCTGGGCCCCCAGATGCTGGCAGTTGATACCAAACGTTTTCGATCCTACCGGCTGGTTCCGAAAAGCGGAGATCTGAAGGATAAAAAAGCGGACTTTCCAGGCGGGGAATATGAATCACCGTTTATCCCGCTACCGCTTGATGAAGAGGATTTAAAAGACTGGCTTTTTGTGGTGGCCGATCATCAATGCAGCAACGGCCCGATTTACAGCGGCTTGAATCAATCCGTTTTCAAGCCACCGCTGGCTCATGCTGAAAAATTAAAATGTGAGGTGGCCGGCATCTGGAAGTCTAATTTTGACAAGGTCTATCAATTTACCCCTGAAAAGGCAGGAAAGTTCAGCGGCAAGCAATTCGCAGGTGATATTTTGATCGATAAGATGACGCAAACCGATAAGAATGTTGCCATGGACTTTCGGTTTAAGGGCGATAAGGGCAAGGCGGATCTCCAATTGGCGTGCCAGGAAAACCAGATCCGTTTGCAGGGCACCTTCCAGCTGCCCGAGCGTTCCGGTGAATGGGTTTTTGCCAAGCTGCAAAACGCCAGGGCCACCGAATCCGGCAAAGATTTTTTTAGCGCCAACTGCTCGGGCTGCCATTATGCCGATCGCAAGGACAACAAGGTGGGACCCGGCTTACAGGGACTATTTAACAATCCCAAACTCCCCCGGTCAGGGCGCCCGACCACCGAAGAAAACGTGCGCGCTACGATTGTCAACGGCCAGGGCAAAATGCCGCCTTTCAAACATCTTGAAGATTCGAAAATTAAAGCCCTGATTGATTATTTAAAATCTTTATAAAGGCCGTCCTATTTTTTTTGCAAGCCATCTCAAAAATGCATCTTACACTCAATAACTGCGTTAGAAGCCTCCTTTAAATGCTCACATACTGCACGTATGCTGCGCTTTTGCGTCGACTTCTGCCTTGTTCTTGAGCGTAATCTACTATTTTTGAGATGGGTTAGCTGTTTTCCTGGAAATGACAACCCAACTTTGTGCTGATGTTTCAGCGGCGCAAAGCCTTTTCCTCATTTGGCCTTACGAGTTAAGGTGCATCAGCCGATCTAACCACGAAGCGTACGAAGGGCACGAAGTGAAAAATTATTTAATATCCTGTATTTATCTCGGTTCAATCCTGATTGGCATTCTGCTGACGGGGTCTGGTAGCCATTCTAAAGATTCGGATTGGATGCTGAAGCCCCCGGGCTTAAGGCCGCTCGAAGCGCCTGCAACTGTTATTCCCGCCACCCATCAGTATTTAAACCGGAAGCTTGAGCTGCCACCATATCGAAGCACGACCGGAACGCCGCTGATGGGGTGGTCCCGAAAATTCATTAAAACGCGCCGCTTTTCGAGTGACCAGAGCGCCTGGATCTTTTACCGTCAAT
>JASFGH010000396.1:0-4354 GCA_050123865.1 Desulfobacterales bacterium
GATTACATCCCGGTCTATTGATATCACGGCGTTGAAGATGCATGCCTTTTCCAGCCGTCAAACGTCGTATTTAAATCAAATTGAGTCATTCTCCATTTTAGGCACTCGTCAAAGGTCTAACGGAAGTCGATGGCGCAGGTACTGCCTTTGCAATTCATAAATCAGATCGGTTAAGCGCCGCATTTCGCTATTGCTGATCTTACGGAACTCGAGACCCAACTCATAACGACTTTGTTGTGATTTGTGTTCGATACGCTTTATTTCAAGGGCTTCGATTTGTATCGGTTGCTGTAAGATTTCGGCTGGAAATACCAGGACGACCTCCTTAAAGCGCTGGGCCACTGCAAGAGGTGAATTGTCGGGCGCATCGGTGCGGGTTTGAACCCAGGCGGCCAGCGAGCCGCCGATACTGATATTTATGACCTCCAGTGCTAGTTGATTCCCTTCTTTTGAAAAGAGGATATGCGTGCCTTCGGGTGCTTCGATGCGAAAAAGTTCTCTTCGCTGCAGGCGCTCGAACGCTTGAGGTACTTTCAGCTGGAGGCAATTATGCACAATTTTGCCGCCGGCGGTTGTAAAGGCATATTGAATCCGATCGGGGCCGCTAAATTCAAAGTATATTTGCCAGTCATCCAAATCGGCAGCGGCTTTTTCAAATCCCTCCGGGAGGTCGATAACCAAGTGAGGAGTTCCTTTAAGATCCGCCATTCTGAGAATCCGCGTCAGGTTCTCATATTCGGTATCAAAGAGGGTCAGTTTGAGGAGGGTTTTGTGCTGGATAAGGGTGTCGATCAATGCGGTGATGGCACTGCCGGTAATTTTTTCAAAATTGGCCATGGCTCTTGTTGCATGCGCGCTTATAGTTTGGCAACACTGTCGGCAAACGAAGAATCCTGCAGCAGTTTTTTGGCAAAGTCCAGGTATTTGCCCGTAATGGCTCGGACCGCCAGCTGCAGTGCATAAGGTTTAATCGGTTTTTCCAGCAGATAATTCACCCTTGATGCCAGACACATATTGACGACGTCGTCACTGGCATTTCCGCTGATGATAATGGCATCTTGATGGGCGGTCGGATACTTTTTTTCAATGGCATCCAGAAAATAGAATCCACTCAGACCGCCCAGAAACACATCGATAATAAAAATGGCGACGCCAACTTCACGCTGCAGGCAATAATCGATGGCTTCGTCGGCGTTTGTGAAGGCGATGACGTTACCCCAACTGTAAAAGGTTTCAACCAGTTCGCTGATCACATCGCAAATGCCTTTGTCATCATCAATGATAATGACATCTAAACCATCCGACATTTTCTCCTCCCATCAGTGCTCAAATTTTTACAGCTCGACCAGGATACAGGGTCGGTTATGCCCTGCCGGGTTTTAGTATTCACCATCACTGCGGTGTTCCAGATTGTATTTTTCAATTTTCCGATACACAGTTGAGACGTTTACACCCAGTATTTTGGCTGCCTTGGGGCGGTTTCCGCCCGTTATGCTCAATACTTTTTCAATGTGACGCTTTTCGAGTTCCTCGAGCGTTAACAATTCCACGTTTTTGCGTCGCTCCGGGCCTTCATAGGGCAGCAGGTTTAGCGTTGCCGCCAGGGTCAGCGAGTTTGATTTTTCCAGTAACACGGCGGCCGCGATAATGTTCTCCAATTCGCGCACATTCCCCGGGAAAGAATAATGCACCAGCCGTTGCTCCAGATCCGGTAACAGTGTATGGATATCTTTATGATTTGCACGGGCATGGATTTTTAGAAAATACCGGGCAATCGGTAGAATATCTTTTTTTCGGTCCCTGAGTGGCGGCACGTTTATGTTGTACATATTGATGCGGTAATAAAGGTCGGCCCGAAATTTGCCTTTAAGGATTTCCTCGTTGATATCTTTATTGGTGGCGGCAATGATGCGCACATCCACGTTACGAATTTCAGTGCTGCCCAGGCGATAGAGTTCACGTTCTTCGATGACGCGCAATAGTTTTCCCTGAAGTGATGGATCCAATTCAGTGATTTCATCTAAAAACAGAGTACCGCTGTTGGCGGCTTCAAAAAATCCGATTTTTTCATTGCCGGCATCCGTATAGGCACCCTTGGCATGTCCGAAAAATTCATCTTCAAAAATTGTTTTGCTGAAAGAAGCCATGTTGACCGCGTAAAACGGCGCATGGGAACGATTGCTCAATTTATGAATAACGCGTGCCAGCATTTCTTTTCCGGTACCAGATTCACCGTTGATGACAACGCTATAATCGGTGCCGGCAACGGCTTCCACCTGATGAAAGACCAATGCCATGGCTTCATCTTCGGCGACGATACCCGTAAATGCCTCCGGGTTCTTGAGATTGGAAAATACCTTCTTGCTGCCGAACTGCGCCAACTCATGCTGAACGTTCACCTTTTCAAGTGTTCGGTTGACAAGCGCGATCAGCTTATCACTGTTAAGCGGTTTGACCAGATAGTCTGAAGCGCCCAGGCTCATGGCTTGAACGGCAGATGCAACGTCATCGATGGCACTGACAATCACACAGTCGATATCGGGCGCCTCTGCTTTGATGGTCTCAAGTACCTCCATCCCCGATAACTGCGGCATCATTAGATCCAGCAAAATCAATTGAAAATCATATTCACGAACCAGATCCATGACCCGCTGGCTATCGGAAACCAAAGCGGGCTCCGGCAAACCCGAGCTGACCAGGGTCGCCTTAATGCTTAACAACAGACCTTCATCATCATCTACGACTAGGACCGGGCTTTTATTCTGCGGGATTGATTCCATAAATAACTAAAATAATCGTATTTTTGGCGTTCAACAGCAATCGTGCGCGAGGCTTGAATGATGCCAACATTCCGGTGTGCGCCAGCTTAATTTTTGCTGCAATGCTCGCATCGGAGAAATGAAAACAATACGAGGCACTTCCGATACCATTAATGTTAAATTGAAATGTTAAAACAGTCAATGCTTTTCTATTGAAGTGATTTGTAACTTATTAATATTACATTATTTAATGGCTATTTGCAAAATGCGACAGCCAATTGGGCGCTATTCGTTTACAATTAACGGTTATCAGAGAAGATGCGCTCAATGGTATCTTGCAGGCCTTGCTGCCAGGGTTGGGTATCGATCCCAAATTGAAGCTTTAAGCGGTTGCAATCCAGAGCGGAATATGGCGGACGCGGTGCCCGCGTGGGCCATTCTGCAGCTGAAATTGCTTCCACCTGCCAGGCCTGGAGGGCGGTATACGGGGCGGCCAGTTCGATGATTTTTTCTGCCAAGCCATGCCAGGTCGTAATGCCGGCACCGCAATAATGGTAAGTTCCCCATGCCCATTTTTCAGCAGTGCTAATTTTGCGGGCGATGATCAGCGCCGCTGCGGCAAGGTCTGCCGCACTGGTCGGTGAGCCCGCCTGATCGGCCACAACTTTCAGCGTTTTTTTTGTGGCGGCCAGTTTCAGGATAGTTTTAACAAAATTATGGCCGTAAACGCTGTACAACCAGGAGGTGCGCACAATGATGTGTTGCGGCAATGCGGATCGGACCGCGGCTTCACCCTTTGCTTTACTCTGGCCATAGATTCCCAGAGGAGCGATTGGATCGCTTTCCCGATAGGGCCGATCGGTTGTGCCATCAAAAACATAGTCGGTGGAAATATGAATGAGTGCATGACGGTAAGCAGCACAATATCGGGCCAGATAAGCCGGCCCGTCGGTGTTTGCGGCATACGCCCGATCCGGTTCATCTTCAGCCCGGTCTACCTTGGTGTATGCGGCGGCGTTCATCACCACAGCTGGTGACAGGCCAGCTAAAACCTGCTTGATGCGGTTTTCATCCGTAATATCGAGTTGCTGGCGATCAAACGGGTGCACCTCAACATCAGCGCTTTTGGTCTGGCGAACCAATTCGCGGCCCAGCTGCCCGTTTGCGCCTGTAATCACGACGTTCATGGTGCCTTGAGGGGGTTGTATAGTTTTTCGGAAGGAATCTCACCCAAAACCGGCAAGGCGGCATCCTTTTCAGAAACAATCGGATGCGGTATGGGCCAATCAATCGCAAGGGCCGGATCCGACCACAGAATCCCGCCTTCATCATCCGGGTCATAAAAATCCGAACATTTATAAAAAACATGGGCGCTCTCGCTGAGCACGCAAAATCCATGGGCGCATCCCGCGGGAATATACACCTGCCATTTATTATGCTCCGAGAGATGGGCACTCACCCATCGGCCGAAGGTCGGAGAGGTGCGGCGGATATCCACCGCCACATCAAATATTTCACCACTGATTACCCGCACTAGTTTTGCCTGGGGACGGGTGACCTGAAAATGCAGTCCTCTTAGGGCGTATCTGATAGAG
>JASFGH010000397.1:0-4347 GCA_050123865.1 Desulfobacterales bacterium
TACTGGTGCTTTTTTCCGCCCATCATGTAAGTGCAAAAGCCGACATAGGCGGAGAGAAACAGCATGAAAGGCCACCGGTCCTGCGCGAACAGGGCGATTAAAACCAGCGCCACAATGGTCGTCCCCAATGTACCCAGCATTCGCAAAGCGGCCTTGTTCAGGGATTGCCCGGCCGTTGTCAGGCTGATCATGGCCACTGCGAAACCGGCCCAGTAGGGCTTTTCCCAGTCCATAGACAAAGCAATACCGTAGGCAATGGTCATGGCCAGACCGGTCTTGAAGGATTCTTTGGTGCGGGTGGATAGGGTCATATTTTGGGTTCCGGGTTCAAGGTTAAAAGGAGATTAATCACGCGTTGCTTGTTCCTTATTTGGGTTGCTGTCAGACAGCGGTCAAAAACGCCGAACCCAGAACCTTGAATCTCTAAATCCGCAACCTATCCATTTTTATAACTTTTTTCAACCCTGTATTAAACCAGGGCGAGGACTCAAACCGTAAACACGATCACCAGCCCAAGGAAAGTAAGCAGCATGTAAAGAAGGTGTCAAATCTTGATTATTGATTATAAATTGACATGCCCAACATCTTGTGCTAGGGATCTCCCATGACCCGCGCCTGGCGAATTGAATACGAAGGAGCCCTGTATCATGTCTTTTCCAGGGGCACCGAAAAAATAAAAAAGCGATATCTTCCCGGTATCCCTCATGCGGAGATCCCGGCTCAAAAACATTTAAAGAAAAGCATCGATAGGGTTCGGATTTTAAAGATTTGCTTATAAATAACCGGGAGCTTGAAAACAAGTTTACCCAAATTTAAATTACTAATAAAGATTTGACACCCTATTAGTGTGACACCCTTTTAGTGAGAAACGAAGCGTTAAGAAGAGAAAGATAAAAAATCTGCTTTAAAACCTCAATCTGATTCTGAATTTCAGTGTCTCGACCAGGTGCTCAAGCACTGTCGACTCAATGCGGATATCGCCTTGAAACGGATCGTTAAATTTCACAATCAGACAAGCATACCCCCCACACGAAACATACTGCTGGTCGGCTCCGTCATACTATCACTCTGGTGCTTCGAAATGAGTTTATGAGAAACGCGGTAAGCCACTAGACTCACCACAGCATTGAAGACCATTGCAAGTGCGCATCCCGCCCATGTCGGCAATGAAAGCATAAATTCAATCATGATTGTCATCATCTTTGAGCTTCTAAAGTCTATTTCCGAAGGTTGTTGTGCATCGCTCTTGATCCTTGTCTTTTTTTCCTCGTTGCCCATTTTTTGTTTTTCGTCTGAAGAAGTCTCATCCGAACTTTTGCCGGCCTCGCTGCCAGCCATCGGCTCGTTTGCTTTTCTAAAGATGATAAACTCACCCTCTGATCCGGTGAAAAGGCCATTTTGCGGTCCCTCCTCCCGGTTGTTGCGCGGCTCGTAAGGCTCGATGCCGGCGCACCCAATGACCAGCAATGCCATCAGTAATGCGCCGACCCACAACGCTTTTCGTCTATGTGTTCTAAATATAGCCATCAAAACCTCACTCTGGTCCCGATTGATCCCATGCTGATATTCTGGACGCTAGGAGCAGCATCCCGATCGAGCGAGTGAAGCCGATACAGCAGGTAAAATTCTGCGCCGAACTTATCGAATTGCTGGACTGCCGCCGCTCCAACCGAACAGCCTTCGTCTCTGCCGGTGGGAAGATTCAGCGATCGGGTGTAATCAACGCCGAAAGCCGTCTCACCGAAGGAAAATAATTTCCTCCGCCATCCGGCTTTGGCGTTATAGTTTTGGGCATCACCCTTGTTGTCACACTCTAACAAACCGGCAGAGAGGGTCATATTCAAGCCGGTGTTTTCATGCAACAGTGAAAAGGAGCCGTCGTATTGAAATCGGATTCCGGCTGTGCATCTTCGTTGAGCCATGCCGGGAAAAGCTTGTAACCGAGTGCGAGGATGATCGCGCCAACAAAGAGGCCAAGAATGCCCGATGTCATGAAGCCGCCAATTGCACCGATAAAGATAACAAGCATGGGAACGTCGATGCCGCGACCCATCAAAAGAGGTTTAAGAAAGGCGTCAGATATGCCGACGAGGATACTCCAGATCGCAAATACAATAGAGTATAAATCACTCTTTGTTACGCAAAACCTGCTTCATCTCTGCCTGCAGTCTTTAATGCAGCAGGGTTTTGTATAACAGAAATCCTGCATTGTTGATCCGGTTTTTCCAAAACTCGCAATGCTTAGCCTGAATCCAAGTCTTCTGCTAACTTTTGAATACCATCCAGATCAAAATCTTCCGCCATTTGAACAATCTTTTTGCTGAGCGGTGCACAGGAATCTGATTGATCCTTAATTTCCTCTGCGATGGCATTTAGCGTCTTGACATCTCCCATTTCAGCCGCAGCGCAAATGCGTTTGGCAATACTCTTAGATAATTCAGTAGGAATATCTGCAAGCGTTTCAATGGATAGTTTAACGATGTTTTCTTCAGCAGATACACCAAGGCTTTGAACCGATTCCAGGGCCTGACTGAGCGCATTTTCAAGCTCCAGGAATTTCAAATTCAATTCTTTCGCTGAAGGGATTTTCTGTTCAGCTCCTTTAACAAGTTTCTCCAGATTCACCGCAGCTGTCTGCAGATCAGTGACCGCCAGGTTTCCGGCCAGTCCTTTGAGATTATGAACCAGGCTGTGGGCCTGCTCGAAATTATTAGCGTCCAGCGCCTGACGAATGTCGCTGCCGGTATCGGCATATTTGGCGCCAAAATCCAGCAGCAACTTGCGGTACAGTGTTTTGTTTCCCTGCAAACGTTTGAGGCCTTCCTGCAGGTCAAATCCTGGTAGGGACTTGGGAAATTCTGCGGCCTCCGGGTCGGGTGCACCCGTGGTGAAAGCTTCTGTGGAGATTTCTGGTTGGGTAGCATGAATTCTTTCTTTGCCGGGCTGGATCCATTTCTGCAGCGTAGCAAATAGCTGTTCCGGATCAATCGGTTTGGTCACATGGCCGTTCATGCCGGCCTGCAAACTTTTATCCTCATCACTGGCCATCGCATGTGCTGTCATCGCAATGATGGGTACATTTCGAATTGCGGATTTCAGATTGCGGATTGTCTTCGTGGCTGTATACCCATCCATTACCGGCATTTGAACATCCATCAGTACCACATCATATTGATTTTCCTGAATGGCATCGACAGCTTCCTGACCGTTGTTGGCCAGGCTGACGGTGAGCCCGGCGCCCTGTAGAATTTCACTGGCCACCTGCTGATTAATTTCGTTGTCTTCCACCAACAGCACATGGGCGCCCCGGATGTGTTTCAATACCTCGGTTTCCTTTTGTTCTCTGCGGCCGGCCCTGGATATCTCGGGGATGGTCTCACCAAAGGCCTGCATACTGGCGTCAAAAAGCACTGACGGGCTGACCGGCTTGATCAAAAAGCCGTCCAGTCCCACCTGCTCGGCCTTTTGCATGACTTCCTCACGGCCGTAAGCGGTCACCATGATAATGGATGGGGTTTTCGTCAAACCGGGGTGATTTTTAATCTGGCGGGAGGCCTCGATACCATCCATGCCGGGCATTTTCCAGTCCATGATCACCAGCTCGAAGGCTTTGTCTTTATCAGCGCTTTCAAGCTCGGTGATGCCCTCCGGTCCGGAGGCGGCTACTGTCACTTCAAAGGTGAAGGATTCGAGCATGTCTTTTAATATTTCTCTGGAAGTGACATTATCGTCGACCACCAAAACCTTCGTACCGCGTAAATCGGGTGAAGGGGCAAAGTGTTTTTTGGCGCGCTCCTTGCCCAGACCCAGGTCGGCGGTAAAGCAGAAGGTGGTGCCCTGACCGTATTCGCTCTCCACCCAAATGTCGCCCCCCATCATGTTGACCAGTTTCTTACTGATGGCCAATCCCAGCCCGGTGCCGCCGTATTTGCGGGTAGTGGAGGTGTCGGCCTGGGTAAAGGATTGAAAAAGTTTGCCGGCCTGTTCCTCGGTCAGCCCGATACCGGTATCTTTGACCGAAAATTGTACTGTAACGCGGTCCTCATTGCGCTTGAGCAGCTCGGCGGACACCACAATTTCACCGCTGTCGGTAAATTTGACCGCGTTGTTGGCCAGGTTGATCAGCACCTGCCCCAGTCTCAAGGGATCGCCCACCAGAAAGCGGGGCACTTCCCGGCTGATATCAAACAGTACCTCGAGCTCTTCTTTTTCCTGGGCCTTGACCGTGACCAGGTTGGCCAGATTGTCCATGACATCTTCCAGGTTGAAGTCAACGGTCTCGATGTCCATTTTACCGGCCTCAATCTTGGAAAAATCTAAAATGTCATTGATAATGCCCAGCAGCGC
>JASFGH010000398.1:0-4341 GCA_050123865.1 Desulfobacterales bacterium
CCGGCTGCATTTGAAAGGATCAGAATTTTTACACCGAGCTGCTGCATCACCCTGATGGGAAAAGTAACTTCGAGGGGTTGATACCCTTCATATAAATGAAATCGGCCCTGCATGGCAATGACTGGGCAGCCGTTCATGTTGCCACTGAGCATGCGGCCAATATGGGTTTGTACTGTTGATATCGGAAAATGAGGAATATCCTGATATCTGATGGTCGTCTCAATTGCCATTGATTCGGCACTTTCACCCAGGCCGGTGCCGGTTAGCAAACTGATATACGGCGTATTCTTTATCCTGCTTCTAATAAAATCGACCGTTTCTGCCAGTCGTTGCTTCATGTCTTTCATGCGGCCCTCTCAAGGTAGCTAGGTTAGACCTGAATTGAGCGTTTCAAATTTTAAAAATGGAAAACGCCATTTTAGTGCAGCAAATTACCTTCGTCAAGCCAACAGATATCAAGTGTGGAAACAATATGTTCTCATTGACTTTTTTATGACACTGTGGCATACACACACCCTTGCACACCTGACCCTGCCCGGGATTCTCCCGGGTGCTGGATGACGCACGTTGTTGATGGTTTACGATCTGGCTCAAACGGATCTGTGTAAACGCCTGCAAACGAGGGAGATCTGCAAATGGCACCTGACGCCCGTCCTGAACATTCCGAAATTACAGATGAAATGTGGTCTAAGATTGAGAAAATTATTGGCGATAACAAAGAAATCCCCGGTTCGATTATCGGCGTTTTGCGCGAATGTCAGGATATCGTCGGCTGGCTGCCGGTTGAGCTTATCGATTATATCAGCGACGGTCTTAATCTTTCACGCAGCGAAGTTTTCGGGGTCGCTTCCTTTTATTCGCTTTTTTCGCTGACGCCAAAAGGCAGGCACCAGATCAAGGCATGCATGGGCACCGCCTGTTATGTGAAAGGCATTAAGGAAGTCATAAGCCGGATCGGCAACGAATACCAGCTCGAAGAAGGTTGCACCACCGAAGATCGACGTTTTACGCTGGACGCGGTCCGATGTCTGGGGGCTTGCGGCCTGGCGCCGGTTGTGGTGGTGGATCAGGATACTTACGGGGATGTCAAAGCCGACAAAATCATTGAAATGCTTGATAAGTACGAATAGCGGACGCTTTATTTAATATGAAGCTATATGAGATTCAAAAGATACTAGATGCCACCATTTTGACGGGTGAAGACCAGCTTGATCGAACTGTCGAGGGTGCCGGGGGGGCGGATTTGATGGCGGATGTGTTGTCGGCTGTCGCCAAAGACGCAGTGTTGCTTACCGGCCTGACGACCGAGCATGTTTTGCGAACTGCCAAACTTGCCGAGGTGGCGGCCGTTGTTTTTGTCAGGGGTAAAAGACCCGATACACCCGTCCTCGAACTGGCAAAATCCTATCAGATGCCCTGTCTGCTGACGGCATACTCCCTGTTTGTTGCCAGCGGCCGACTGTATGTCAATGGGCTCCGGGGGCTGGACGGTTCATGGTAAATGGTAAAGGGAAAGGCCGACCATTGAAAATAATCAATCATCACATTCAGGAGTTTAGATGAATAAGGTTAGAACCCAGTTGATGTTGTGTGGCGGGACCGGCTGTCAGGCACATGAAAGTGGTCATCTCCAGGAAGTACTTCAAAAAGAGCTTGAGCGCCAGGGGCTTGCAGATGAAATTAAGATTATTGAGACCGGCTGTAACGGTTTCTGCGCGGTCGGGCCGGTTATGCTGGTTCAGCCTGAAGGGATCTTTTACCAAAAACTGAAGGCTGAACATGTGCCACACCTGGTCGAAGAGCATTTTCTCAAAGGTCGCCCGGTGAAAAAACTATTTTACGTCGAACCGGCTTCCAAAGAAACCATTCCCGATATGAGCGAAATACCGTTTTTCAAGCATCAGATGTTCTGGGCGATGCGCAATAAAGGTGCAATCGATCCGGAGGTCATCGATGAGTACATTGCCAGAGACGGATATTTCGGAGCCGCCAAAGCCTTGCAGGAGATGAGTCCGGAGCAGATTATCGGCGAGGTAAAAGCATCGGGTTTAAGGGGGCGCGGCGGGGCGGGCTTTCCCACCGGGCTGAAATGGGAGTTTGCCAACAAAAGCCCAGGTGAGGTCAAATATGTTTTATGCAATGCGGATGAAGGTGATCCGGGTGCTTTCATGGATCGAAGCCTACTGGAATCCGACCCGCATGCTATTTTGGAAGGCATGCTGATTGCAGCGCGCGCAATTAATGCCCATCAGGGGTACATTTACGCGCGAACAGAATATCCGCTGGCCATCAGAAGATTGGGAATTGCCATCAAACAGGCCCGGGATTACGGATTGCTGGGAACCGATATCCTGGGAACCGGCTTCGACTTCGACATTGATATTTATCAGGGTGCCGGTGCGTTCGTTTGCGGTGAAGAGACCGCGTTGATGCGATCGATTGAGGGCAAACGCGGCATGCCGCGTCCGCGCCCGCCGTTTCCGGCCCTTAAGGGGTTGTGGGAAAAACCGACGATTTTAAATAATGTCGAAACCTTATCCAACATTCCGCAGATTATTATGAACGGCGGGCAATGGTATGCCAGCGTCGGTACCGAGAGCAGCAAAGGCACTAAAGTGTTTGCGCTCTCCGGAGATGTTAACAACATCGGGTTGGTCGAAGTGCCGATGGGCACCACCCTGAGGACGATGATTTATGATATCGGCGGGGGAGTCCCCGGGAAGAAAAAATTTAAAGCCGTTCAGCTTGGCGGGCCTTCGGGCGGTTGCGTACCCGAAGAGCACCTGGATATCCCTATTGATTATGAAGAAATTGCCAAAGTCGGCGCCATAATGGGCTCCGGCGGTGCCATCGTGATGGACGAAAATACTTGCATGGTCGATATGGCCCGATTTTTTATGGATTTTGTCCAGGACGAATCCTGCGGTAAATGCACTCCCTGCCGGGAGGGCACGCGGCGCCTTTTAGAACTGCTGGATAAAATCTGTGAAGGCCGGGGAAGGCCTGAAGATATTGAGACGCTGGTGGAACTTTCAGACACGATTAAAGAGGCGGCGCTTTGCGGCCTCGGTCAGACCGGGCCCAATCCGGTTCTTTCAACTTTACGGTATTTTAGGGATGAATATGAGGCCCATGTCTATGAGAAACGATGTCCGGCCAAACGGTGCATTGAGCTTTTAAAATTTGAAGTTGAGCCGGAAGCCTGCACCAAGTGCGGGCTTTGCTTCCGAAGCTGCCCGGTGGAAGCCATCACCTGGAAAAAGAAAGAAGTTGCCTATATTGATAAGGAAAAATGCATTAAATGCATGACCTGTTTTGATAAGTGTAAATTTGATGCCATTTTCTAACCGATATTGATCTTTCCAAATTTTAAAAGGAATTATTTGTTTTTACCGGCTGGACACAAAATGGCAAGAGGCTGGAAAGCTATGAGGCCAGGAGGCTTGGAGGCTGAGAATGATTCATCCCATCAGATTTCCTAGCTTCCCAGCATCCCAGCTTTCGAGCGTATTTTTCTGTCGCTTGTTTTCGTGATTACTGAAGATGTATCAAATAAGCAACGCAAAACTAATTACTTCGAGATTAATCTGAGGGAGTCTGATGACTGACGCAATTATTTTAATGGGCGGCATGGGATTGGCGATCAGTATCATTTTGGCCATCGCCTCCAAAGTTTTTTACGTATATGTTGATCCTAAGATCCTGGCTATTGAAGAAGAATTACCGGGTGCCAACTGAGGCGGTTGCGGGCTGCCGGGTTGCAGCGCCAATGCCGAAGCCGTTGTGGCCGGACTATCGGCACCAAACTCATGTGTGGCCGCCGGGCCGGAAGTCGCCGAAGCCATCGCCGCCATCATGGGCGTGAAAATCGAAGCGGTTGAACCGGACATCGCCTTGCCGGGCTGTTATTTTGGCGTCCAGGAAGCCGATACGAAGTATGTATATAATGGCTTGGATGACTGCCGGGCGGTGGCACTTCTGGGCGGCGGTATGAAAGTATGCACCATCGGATGCCTGGGTTTGGGAACTTGCGCCAGGGCCTGTCCGTTTGATGCGATTTCCATGGGGCCCCAAGGTTTGCCGGTGGTAAATGAGAATAGATGTACCGGCTGCGGTACCTGCGAGCGGGTGTGCCCCAAGCACATTATTAACCTTTCATCGATTACCCGGAGAATTATCCGGGAATACACCACTGATGAATGTACAACCCCCTGCCAGCGGGGGTGCCCGGCCGGAATTAATATTCGGGAATACGTTCGTCAAATTTCGCTGGGAAACAATCACCGCGCGGTTCAGGTCATCAAGGAGCGCAATCCATTCCCGGCGGTGATTGGCCGAATT
>JASFGH010000399.1:0-4340 GCA_050123865.1 Desulfobacterales bacterium
TCAATTCTCTCTGCTATTCAGAACCTCCTTTCTATCGAAATCTGAAATTCTAATTTGCTTTCCAAGTAAAAGAAACACCCCCTGAAAATTTGACCCTTAATTTAGGAAAAGGCATATGGAGAACCCTCTTAAATTGTGCTCACTTCGCTCCTATCAGGAATACATTTGCCCTGTTGGGAGTGCGCTTAAGGTCGGTTAATCCAAAATGCCCCTAAGCAAGCATATGAAAAGGAGGTAAATATGCCTAAATATATGGTCCAAGCATCCTATGTCGGTGAAGGCCTGAAAGGACTTCTTAAAGAAGGTGGGACAAAACGGCGAGATGAAGTGGCAAAGGTCATAGAATCGATGGGTGGAAAATTGGAATCATTCTACTATGCCTTTGGTGACTACGATGTTGTCGGCGTAGCCGAAATGCCGGACAATGTAAGTAGTGTTGCTTTTTCTCTTATGATCAATGCCAGCGGCGTTATTAATGCGAAGACAACTGTTCTGCTTAATCCAGAAGATATTGATCAAGCTACTAAAAAAGTCGGTGACTATCGTCCGCCGGGACAATAAACGCCGCCATAAGGAGAACTCCACTTAATACTCTCTAAATTCATAGCGTATTCGAAAAAGGTAGGGTCAAAACTGACTCTACCTTTTGTGTTTTGAGATGTATAATTCTATTCTGCGATACATTTTTTTTAGTGGTGCCAAAACTTGCGGTTTCTCCAGAAACTGTCGAAAAAGGTACAAATTTAAGGTTAGCATTCTGCAACAGCTTGATTTTTTTATACTGCTTATCAACATAGAATAATCTTCAGTAATTATCTTCTTTTCACCCAATTTTTCATTTAAAAGTGTTTAGTAATATGCTAGAAGTATATAGTTGTTAGAGATAAAATGTAAATCGTTTCGAAAAGAGAAGATATGGCCAAATATAAGCGCTACGATTATTCACAAAGTATGCTGATCCCAGTTTCGTTTGAAGAGCAACTTGTCCTAATCCCCAGATAATGACACATTTGAACTGAGAAAATTGGGTAACACTCCTGAGTGTAAAAATTAATGTAAAACGAAAGGAGTGAGCCCATGAGAAAGAAAATTAAGACAAAGAGCAGAGCCGGGAAAGTCAAACGAAGGACCCGGCCCTATCCGTATGAATTTCGGATAAAGATGGTGCGATTGTATCTTGAAGAGGGATACAGCACCACGGTGTTGCGTGAGCAGTTCGGTGTCAGCGGCCACTCAGTGCAACGCTGGGTAAAGGCGTATCGTGAGCAGGGCACCCAGGGATTGATTGCCAAACCTACAACCGGCTCAAAACCTAAGCTTTCTAAGACGGTCAAACGCCGGATCGTGGGAATGAAAAAGAAGCATCCGGAGTATGGTCCCCGTCGGATTGCCGACGTACTCAAACGTTTTTTTCTGGTTCCGGTCAGCCCCTCCAGCGTGCACAAAACACTTTCAGAGGAAGGGTTGACCCAAAAGGCCAACACCAGGCCGGTAAAGAATCGTTGCCAACCACGATTTTTTGAAAGGTCACGGCCCAACCAGCTGTGGCAAAGTGATATCATGACTTTCCGCCTGGCAGGTCGTAACGCCTACCTGATCGGCTATCTGGACGATTACTCGCGTTACATCACCAGCTTTGGTCTTTTTCGCAGCCAGACCGCCGCACATGTGATCGAAACCTACCGCCGTGGGATTGCAGAGTATGGTGTTCCGCGTGAGATGCTGACTGACAACGGCCGTCAGTACACCAACTGGCGCGGCAAGACCCGCTTTGAGCGTGAAATGAAAAAGGACCGGGTCAAACACATCCGATCGCGTCCGCACCATCCCATGACATTGGGCAAGATCGAGCGATTTTGGAAAAGCATCCAAAACGAGTTTCTTTTCAGGGTCCAGTTCGACAGCTTCGAGCAGGCCGTGGAGAGAACCGCCTTTTGGATCAAATATTATAACTACAAAAGACCGCATCAGGGCATTGGCGGCCTGTGTCCGGCTGACCGGTTTTTCGAGATCCAGCATGATCTAAAACGAACCCTTGCCAAAGGGGTGGAGGAAAATGCCCTGGAGCTGGCGCTTCGGGGCCGGCCAATGGATCCGTTTTATATGGTGGGTCGCATGGGCAGCCAGTCGGTAGTGATCCGTGCCGAAAAGGGCAAAGTCAAAATGCTCGTCGACGGTAAGGATCAGCAAGTACAAAAAGAACTTGTCTACGATGCCAGAAAGGATGTAAAAGATGAAGACTCTCAAACGTCCCCGGAGAATATTCGATCCACAACAAAAGATTACGGCCGTGCTGTCGATTTGGACGGAACGGCGCACGACAGCACAAATTTGCCAGGAGATGGACATCAGCCCGACGCTTTTGGGTCAGTGGCAGAACTTGGCCATCGAGGGGATGCTCAAGGCCCTGGATCCGACGAAAAAAGATCCCCTGCCGCCGCTCAACCACCGTCTTACACGGCTGATCGAAAAGAAGCTGGCCGGCGCCAACCGGAAGTTGGAACAGCGTCTCAAGGCAGTCCAGAGTATGAAGCAGGCCAGCGCAACATAATCCAGGATAGTTGTGATGAAAAAACGTCCTACGAGCCAACAGGCAGCCCGCCAAAGAGCCGAGGTGATCATGAAGGTTCGCTGTGGGCTGATGAACGCCAGCCAGGCCGCCGCCGAGCTGGGGATCTCCCGCAAAACTTATTACAAGTGGGAGCAGCGCGGCCTCAGTGCCCTGCTGGCAGGCCTGGAGGATCAATCCCCGGGCCGTCCTTGTCAGCCAGTGGACAGCCAGAAGCAGGAGTTGGAAAAACAACTGGAACAGGCCCGCCGGGACAACGCTTTGCTGAAGCACAAAATGGAACTGAAAGATGTGCTGACGGACTTGAAACTGGAAGCCGGCATGCAGCGGGCGAAAAAAAAATGAGCATATCAAAAAGGCCCTGGCCGTGATGGCTGAGTTGAAAAAGACATATTGTGTGACCAACAGCAGCCTTGCGCGTGAGTTTGGGATAAGCTACCCAACGCTTATGCGTTGGAAACGACGTCTTTCTAAAGGTCAGGCTGCGGTAAAAAAGCCAGGCGTGAAGAAAGTCAGGCCTCTCAACCTCGGTCAACTCAGAGAACAAATCCGCGATCTGGACCACGGCTCCAAACGCAGTCGTGGCACGGGTCGGTTGTATGGCGCTTTTAGCGGAGCAATTTCCAGACGGGAGCTAAACCAGATGGTTGTAAGCCTCCGAAACGAGAATAACCGGCACCGAGCCGCACAAAGGTATCACATCACCTGGCTTAAGCCGAATCTGGCCTGGGCTATGGATGACTGTCAGAAATCCACCGTTGTTAGTTCGGACACGCTGCATCTTCACAACCTGAGTGATCTTTGTTCACGCTATAAGTTCCATCCGCTGACTTCGCCAGCAATACCCTGCGGTGAAGAGGTGGCCGGCCATTTGGAGCATCTGTTTTCCCGCTTCGGCGCTCCATTGTTTTGCAAACGAGACAATGGCGGCAACCTCAATCACATGGCGGTTAACGAAGTGTTGGAGCAAGCTTATGTGATCCCGATTAACAGCCCGCCGAATACGGCCCGATACAATGGGGCGATCGAGCACAGCCAGGGTGAGTTCAAAGATTACCTCCGTTGTTGGGAGTGTAAGGCGAATACAATCGAAGAGTTCGGATTGCTGGCGGAAACCGCAGCTCATGAACTAAATCATAAGCCCAGACGCTGTCTGAATGGCCATACTGCCTGTCGCGTCTATTTTGGCAACAACCGCATGCGCTATTCCAAACGTCAGCGCAAATCGATCTACAACTGGATCCGTGATCTGGCAGCCGAGATATCCATCCGGGCCGGTAAGAGCTCAATCTCACTGGCAGCGTGGAGGGCGGCGGCCAAACAATGGTTGGTAAAAAATGAACTGATCAGAATCCAGAGAGCAGGAAAAGTGTTACCCGATTTTTCTTAAAAATTGTGTCATAATTAGCGATGTCGCACACTGGAGTGCCGGAATAGATTAATATTTTGATGCAGGGAGTTAAATTATTGATGGCTCTACTTTTTTCCTTGCGGTTTGAATTTCTGCTATATACTAAAGGTTTTTTGTCAGTTCCAAAACGTTGGGTATCTCCAACAACTCTGTAAGTATCAGCCTACTAAAAACCTTATGATATTCGATATGTATCTGTAAAATTGCGATAGTTGTGTCAATGTATCACAATTGCCATAACCCTGAGATAAACCACCAACCAATTCAGTTGTTGCCCCCTCAGAACGGCGCAACTTTTCTTGCCATGTAAACCTATCATATTATCATTTAAACAGCTGATATGTTTAACTTAAATTAAAT
>JASFGH010000400.1:0-4339 GCA_050123865.1 Desulfobacterales bacterium
CGATCATTCCAGCGTTTATGACAGGCGAATGTTGCGCATCAAGAAACTGTTGGCTTTGGCGGAAAGCAAGAACCGTTTTGAAGCCGAAGCGGCCATGACCAAAGCTCACGAACTCATTGCCCGGCATAACATCGAGCTCAACGACCACGCAGATGAACGCCAATTTTTGAGCATCTTCATCGGCTCCCCTGCCCTGCGTCATCCCCGTGAAGATTACCATCTGGCCAATTTGCTGCAGGATTTCTATTTTGTCTATGGCATCTGGGTGCCGGCTTACGTGCTGCACAAGGGTAAAATGGGAAGGGTTTTAGAAATCAGCGGCACGGCCCATAATTTAAAAATGGCCGATTACGTCCATGACTTTATCAGAACATTTATAGAGTCCCAGTGGTCGGCATACAACCAGGGCAGGGGTTTGAATCGCTATCGCAAAACCGATTTTGCGGTAGGCATCATCGAAGGGTTCCGTGGCAAACTGGAATCCAATATCAACCACAAGAAAACTTCTTCAAACCTTCTGGCGCTTATTAAAAAAAAAGACCCCCGCTTGAAACAATACTACCAATTCAGGTATCCGCACACCGCTTCCATCCAAAGAGCGGCATCCCGCCAGGATGCCCAGGTGTTAAAGGACGGTAAAAAAGCAGGGCAAAAATTAATCATTGCCAAAGGTATAAGTGAGCAAAAAACAGACAAGCCACGCATGATTGAGGGAACTGAGTAACACGCGGGTACATCTCAGTTGTGCGCATGCGGTTTTCGTGGCAATGTGATGCTGAAGTGAGCGCCTTTATTCGGGCTCGATTCGACAGTTATTGTGCCGCCGTGTTTGAGAATGACTTTGCGGGTGACAAAGAGTCCGATACCGGTCCCACTTTTTGGATGTTTCAGTCATTTTTAATCACGCGGGTCTTTGGATGCCACTGATGAGAATTTACCTGTCTTTGAGTTGGATTGCTCCGAAACCACCCGAACCTCAAGCGGACTGGATGCATCCAGATGCACATCGCGTTGCGGAAAGGCAATCGTAATGCCAGCCTGCCGGAACTCTTTATCAATGGCCCGATTCATAGCATGCAACATCGGTATCCAGTCGTCAATACTTTTAATAAAGACTCGTAACTCAAAATTGAGCGAATTGTCGCCGAAGCTGAGAAACACCGCTTGCGGTGACGGAGATTTCAATACCAGGGAACTGGCCTGGGCCGCTTTCAGCAAGAGGTTTTCAGCCAGATCCGTGTCGGAGCCATAGGCGATGCCAACCGGTATCTTGATGCGAATGATGCTGTCGCTCAGTGACCAGTTGATCAGGCGGCCGGTAATAAATTCTTTATTGGGGACAATCAGCTCCTTGCGATCCCAGTCCAGTATTGTCGTCGCCCGAATCTGGATGCGTGTTACGGTGCCGTGGATATCGCCGACAGTAACCGTGTCACCGACTGAAAACGGCCTTTCAAATAGCACGATCAAGCCGCTGATAAAGTTAGCGACAATTTCCTGCAACCCAAAACCAAGCCCGACGCCTAGCGCAGCAACCAGCCATTGCAGATTTGACCAACGCAGCCCCATGGTGTTGAGTGCAATCACAATGCCGATCGCGGTCAGCGTGTACCGGGTGATGGTTGAGTAGGCGTAGCGGGCACCGGGATTCATCGGCAAGCGTTTCAATAAAATCATTTCGAACAGTCCCGGCAGGTTGCGCACAGCGATGATGGTTACGGCAATGACAATCATGGAAACGGCGATATTGCCCAGTGTGATCGGAACCGTCTGGGGGGTGCCGTCTACCACCCGGCTGTAGCTCCATAGTTCAACATCTTGCAAAATCCCCATGGCCGGTAAAACCGGTTCCCAGATCAGCCACAATCCAACCAGTGTAAAAATGAAAATAAGGCTTTTCAGAAGGGCGCGTGTCTGCTCGTCGATGGTGCTCATTTTGATGATCGATTTCATCAGGGTTGCGTGATCATCGGCGGAAACTGTGAGTGCCGGGCCGGATTCGCTGTCAATCATTTTTTCTTTTTGCTGCTGTTGGGCCATACGAGCTTTTTTCAACGCAAGATTGCGGCGCGTTAGCATTAATAATCTAAGAATCAGATCATTGAACACAATCAAAGCGAAGACCAGCACAGCCGTCCAACCGATCACAAAGCGGATTTCAAGCGCAGAATAAAAATACCCCTGGACCGCGAGCCCCAAGTTCAACAGCGGTAGCGCTATTACCAGCGGGTACCAGACATAGCGCAGCCGGGCCAGCCAGCTTTTTGGATATTTTTGAATCAGCGTGGAGGTAATGCCGCCTTTAAAACGTAAAATTCGTGCTATAAATGTGGCGCCTGCGGCAAATTGGACGATCAGTGCAAGTTTGGCCAGCGTATCCGTATATTGTACTTCCGGCACAGCTTCCATAGCGGTCACAAAAAAGGTCGAGACGGCGACAATTGGAAAATACCAGCTGAAATTGCGCATAAGGAGCCGGCGCGCCGGTTCCGGCCAGCGAAAGTGCACCTGAGCCAGACCATTTTTGCGACAGATATAGTAAAAAAGGTTCAATACGAGCAGGATTATCGCAGTGCCCTCCAGGCCCCTGACCAACGCAAAGGTAAACGGTTGCGGGGCTCGCAGCTTGAACAGCAGCTCAGCTGGAAACGCCACAATATAAGGCCAGACAACAGTCAGCAAAACGGTCAACCCCAAAGCACCGAGGGTCAACTTAAATGAATCCTGCAACGGATGGTGTTGCACAATCTCGCTGATTTTCTTTAATTTGCGCCGTTCCCACCTCCTGAGATACAGCAGCATACCTGCGATCAAAACACCGATAAGCCAGATCGCCCCCTGTTGTCTCAGTGACAGACTCAAATCCTGTATGAATTGACGCCAGGATGCGGGCGCGAAGAACCATGCCATAGAGGTCCTCAAATTTAGCAGATCCGAGCCGCTCAGCGGTTTAGAGCTGCGAATCCAGAGCAGATAGCGATCGAGAAATTCGCCGAACGCATCCCCTGTGCTGACCAGCTGTTGCTCGCTAAATTCAATATCCTGCTGCAACTTGAAGATCCGGTCGTAGCCGGAGGTCAATTTTTCGATGATCTCGATGCGTTTATCGAGTAATTCTCGAATTTTCATATTGAGTAACAAACGGTCGGCATCAGACAGATGGCCGGCTGAGGCGACCAGACGCTCTGCAAGCTCATTGGGATCGGAGGTTTCTCGTAGTATACGGTTCAATACGATCTGCCTTTCGCTCATTTCGCTGATTTTGAGCTTGCGGGCATCAGAATCTGTCATATAGTGAAAGTTTCGCGGCAGATCAAGGCGCTGCGCGCGCAACGCCAATCCGATCGTCTCGGTCAGCACAACGGATTGAACTCTACGCCGGGCCATTTTGTAGTCTTCTTCCAGCTTTTTTAAACGCAATTGTAGCTCTTTATGTTTTTCGATCAGGGCGGCCTCTTCCCGGGTAATGTCTTCGAGCTCAAGGCTTAATTGGATGTTGATGTCAAATTGATCGCGAACATCTTTGGGAAGCAGAGGTATTTGAAGGATGGCATCGCGAGCCTCATCCTGCGCCTGCTCGGCCTCCTGCTGCCGGCGTTTTTGAACTTCGGCCTGCCAGACGGCCGCCATTTGTTGACGGCTCTCCACCGCTTTACGGGCCACATCGCGTTCGGTGCTGAACAATTCGACGATCACATTATGCCTGCTCTGGCGCAACTCGATAAATTTGATTTCAGCGTTTAATTTGTTGCGCTCGGCCTCAAGGCTCAGCTTCCTGAAATAATCGACTGTCTCCTTTTCGTTGAGGTTTGCCAAGTCTTTCAGCTCGTTTTCCACATCTTTGCGCCGGCTTCTTGCGCCGGCCAGCTGAACGGCTGCCTGGCTGCTGAAGTCCTTTTCCGCCGCCAGGCGATCATCCCATTCCTGCGACCTGTTTTGAGCCTGTATGAGGTCAGCTTTTTTCTGCAGGAGGTGCTGCTCAACTGCAGGTGTGTCCATTTGCCGCGCCCGTTCGGCGATGTCGTCCGTTGCCGACATTGATCTTTTCAACTTTGCCACCAAAATTTTCAACCTTGCGGGGGCCGCCTGGATCAGCTGTAAGATTTCGCTCGCTTCTTCTTCGGTGCTGCTCGCCATCTCCAGGAAAGCGATTGCCTGATCGATATACTTGAGGCTGTCACTTTTGGCGGCGGCATCGATATCGGTCCTGTTCTCGATTGCGCTGCGCCTGTTTTTTAAGTTTTCAAGCGCTATGGATGGCAATGGTCCTGCTGTTGATGGGGGCTTCATGGCCTGCTGAGCCTGAATATCGGCTGAGGGTGATAGCAGGACTGTTAAA
>JASFGH010000401.1:0-4335 GCA_050123865.1 Desulfobacterales bacterium
TGTTAAATCTGAAACGGGTTGCCGATATCGACATTGAAACAGACAGAGGCATCCAGTTTCCACAGGGCGTACTGACCACCGATGCGCATGCGGTCGTCAATGATCCCGATATTGATATTATCGTTGAAATGATCGGGGGCGAAGGAATTGCCAGGGAACTTATTTTAAAGGCCATTGAAAATGGCAAACAAGTCATCACCGCCAACAAAGCCCTCTTGGCCAGTCAGGGCAACATGCTATTTCAGGCGGCTGCAGAAAAGGGTGTCGATCTGGCATTCGAAGCCGCAGTGGGCGGATGCATGCCGATTATCAAATCCATGCGAGAATCATTGGTCGCCAATCGAATTAATTCGATGACAGGCATTTTAAACGGAACCTGCAACTATATTTTAACGAAAATTACCGACCAAAGAATGCCGTTTGAAGATGCCCTGTCGGAAGCACAGCAAAAAGGCTATGCCGAAGCAGATCCTTCTCTTGATGTCGATGGGATCGATACCGCCCATAAAATTGCGATTTTAACCGCCTTGGCCTACGGAATGAACATTAAATTACCGGATGTATATATTGAAGGCATATCAAAAATTACCCCCCTGGATGTGGCCTTTGCAGCGCATTTTGGCTATCGAATCAAACTGCTGGCCATCAGCAAAAACAAAGGCAACCAGGTAGAGGCCCGGGTCCACCCGACTATGATCCCGTTTGACAACCTTCTGTCAAGCGTCAACGGCACGGTCAATGCGATTATGGTGTCCGGTGATGCGGTCGGTGATATCATGCTGTATGGACGCGGCGCCGGAATGATGCCCACCGCCAGCTCGGTCATCAGTGACGCCGTGGATCTAGCCCGCAATCTGATGGCCGGCACATCGCGGCGAATTCCAGCGCTTTGCGCGCAAAGAGAACATATCCAAAATATCAACATCATGCCGATGGACGAAATTGAAACGCATTATTATTTCCGCTTTGCAGCCCTTGACAAGCCGGGTGTGCTGTCGGCTATATCTGGAATTTTAGGCCGCCACGAAATCAGCATTCAGTCGATGCAGCAAAAGGGACGTAAAACCAACGGTTCCGTACCGGTCGTAATGATCAGTCATATGGCCAATGAGGCCGATGTACAAAAAGCATTAGCAGAAATCGACCGTTTGGACGTGGTCAGCCAACCCACAATGTTGATTCGAATTGAAGACGAAAATTTAGATTAAAGCTTTGTTGAAACGCTTAGTTTAGGCGGGAAAGAACAGTATGTACATTGTTTGTGCTGATATGGAAGGTATTTTTACGCCGGAAATCTGGATCAATGTGGCTGAAAGAACCGGCATAAAAGAGCTCAGGCTGACGACACGTGATATTTCCGATTATGACGTGTTAATGAAAAAGCGACTGGGCATTTTAGATGAGCATGGATTGAAACTGCAAGATATTCAGGCCGTCATTTCTGAAATGGAACCGCTGGAGGGCGCCCTTGACTTTCTCAGCTGGCTTCGGGCCCAGCTTCAGCTTATTATCGTATCGGACACATATGTGGAATTCGCCGGCCCTTTGCTTGAAAAAATGGGCTGGCCGACCCTTTTTTGCAATACCCTGTCGGTTGCAGACAACGGGTCCATTTCCGGATATAATCTGCGCCAAAAAGATGGTAAAAAGAAGGTGACCATTGCGCTTCAACAGCTAAATTATAAGGTCATTGCTATTGGAGATTCGTATAATGACATCACCATGCTCAGGGTCGCCGATGAGGCCATTTTATTTCGCCCGCCCGACAATGTTAAAGCGGAATTCCCGCAATTTCCGGTATCGACCACTTTTGCGGAAGTAAAGTGTGAAATTCAAAAAATCATAAACCGATAGACCGATTCCATCCTTATAAAAGAGTCACCTGTTTGAAATCGAGGAGATGTATGTCAGCACATCGGACAACCTGCCGCGTAATCTATGGCGACACGGATAACATGGGACAGGCTTGCTTAAATCGAAATGGCAAAGTAATTCGCCCCCCTCAGTTTCTCAAAGAAATTATTGAGAAAAGTAATCAAAAATCCTAAAATAGGTTTAAGCGTCCGGGACGAACTCATATCAGGGATTCATCTTCAAATCGCAGGAAGAAGGATTCAATGGCATTTGAGATCGAAAAATTGGCGGGATGTCGTATCCTGGTGGTCGGAGATTTAATGCTCGATGCATATCTGTGGGGCCATGCCGAACGCATTTCACCGGAAGCCCCCGTTCAGGTGGTATCGGTCAGCAACGAAGAGCATACCTTGGGCGGCGCCGGAAATGTGATCAACAATCTAATTGCCTT
Organism: Desulfobacterales bacterium; assembly: GCA_050123865.1. GTDB lineage: Bacteria > Desulfobacterota > Desulfobacteria > Desulfobacterales > JAHEIW01 > JAHEIW01. Next base: position 2,306 of record JASFGH010000401.1, read on the forward strand.
AGGGGCTAATGTCTCTGCGGTCGGCGTGATCGGCTCGGGACCGGATGCACGGCTGATCCGCAACCAGCTGAATGCACTGGGTGTCGATACCGGGGGAGTCGTTCAGGACCCGCAGCGGCCGACAACCCGTAAAACCCGTATTATAGCCAATCATCAACATGTGCTTCGATATGACCGCGAGGCGAACACTGCAATAGATCAACAAATCATCTACCAGGTTTCGCAGGCTGCCATAAAATTGATAGCCGATACAGATTTGACTTTGGTCTCTGATTACGGCAAGGGGCTGATTACCGGGCAATTGATGAAAAAACTGAGTGCTGCTGCCCGTAAACATGGCAAACTACTTATTGTGGATCCCAAAGGTTTAGACTTTACCAAATATGCAGGCGCAGCCATCATAACACCCAACCGGAAAGAAACGGCATTGGCCGCGGGTATAGAGATTGTTGATGATCAGACACTTTCCGAGGCAGCACAAAACCTTATCGAAAAGACCGGTATTGATAAAATCCTGGTCACCTGCGGCAAAGATGGCATGGTCTTTTTTGAAGGCAATGCGCAACCCTATCGAATCGGCACCAAGGCCCGCCAGGTTTTCGATGTATCCGGTGCCGGCGATACCGTTCTGGCCGTCCTGGGTTTGGGAATCTCCGCCGGATATTCCATCAAAGAGGCGGTTGCACTGGCAAACCGCGCCGCTGGTATCGTGGTCGGGAAGGTGGGAACCGCCACTGTTTCTCAGACCGAACTGGCCGCAAGCCTTAATCTGATTCCGGATCCCGCCCTGAATAAGCAAAAAACGGTGGCAGAGCTATCAGCCATTGTGCAAAAGCTTCAAAAAGCCGGTAAACGCATCGTCCTGACCAACGGATGCTTTGACCTGCTGCATGTGGGCCACATCATGCTATTGTCAGCCTCAAAGCAGCTGGGCGATAAACTGATTGTCGCTATTGATGACGATGATTCGGTTCGCAAGCTCAAAGGTGCCGGACGCCCGGTTATTGGAGCAGAGGAGCGCGTCCGCATCATCAGCGCTTTGGACAGTGTAGACTTCGTAGTCGTCTTTTCATCGCATCAATTGAATGACCTTATTCAGACCCTGCGCCCTTCGGTGCTGACAAAGGGCAGCAATTATGGGACGGCTATGGTGCAGGGACGTGAAATCGTTGAGCGCTTCGGCGGGCGGGTCGAAATTATTCCGGTTACTGAAAACATTTCTGCCAGCCGGATCATCAATGACATAAAAAGCCGTTAACGCATTTATCCATTTGGAATGGTGGAATACCGAAATAATTGAGGCAAAACAATGACTCCAGGGAGAATCCAATAAATTCTCTGAACGGTATAAATGATCATAAGAACTGACCAGACGGTGTCTATCCGCGAAAATCATCAAGGCATCCTCTTTAAAGTCTATGTGCAACCCCGGTCGTCCCAAAATATAATTGTGGGTTTGCATGGCGACAGTCTTAAAATCAAGGTGGCTGCGCCGCCGGTTGAAGGCGCAGCCAATAGGGCGTGTATTAAATTGCTGGCCAAATGTCTTTCGGTTTCTGCGTCTTCCCTCGAAATCACAGCCGGCCATAATAGCCGGACGAAATCGATTCTATTTAAATCCAAAGCAGCACCACCCAGCGCAACAGAGATTGCCGATCTGAAACAACAAATTAAGCATTTAATTAAATGAGGCGTTAGCCAATCCCTCTGAAATGTGATTTATTCCAATATTCATCTCTGTTTTTTCGCGAAGCCGCACACGCTAATGTTTGCATCCTCCTGCAACGGGCTGATGATTCAGGCAGCGATCAAAGAAAGCCCTTGACTAATCCAGCAGAAATGACTATTTATTTCGCTTCTGAAGAACATTTTAATGCGGGGTGGAGCAGTCTGGTAGCTCGTCGGGCTCATAACCCGAAGGTCGGTGGTTCGAATCCGCCCCCCGCTACCACAATAAAAACAAGGGCTTAGAAGAAATTTCTAAGCCCTTAATTTTTACCTAATTTTTAAACTCCCCACATTATTCCCCA
>JASFGH010000402.1:0-4314 GCA_050123865.1 Desulfobacterales bacterium
AGATCTTTTAACTTGCATTGCTAATGTTGCAACAAAAAAGGTCTGACCCCATCATTTTTGATTGATAAGGGCCGCAAGGTATCCAGCGCGAAAGCCGTTGCCGATGCTCACCACAGCTATTCCCCGCCCGACACGACGAAATTTTAAAACCCAATAGGCTATTTTATTTTCTGAGGCTGGAGTGCAGATTTCGGCTATAATGTTATCCGTCTCACTGTAGCAAAATTTTGTGGATTTCTAATCCTAACCTTTCCTTCACCGATTTCAGCTAAGAAAAAGGCGGACACAATATGTTGTGGTCCGCCGTTTGTTTTCAGGATTGAAGATATCTCGATATATCCCAAAGAGAAAATCTTTTTTATTTGTCATTTTGATTACTGAAAAATTAGATTCTCAAACTTTGTGCTTTCATGCCAGTATCGCAAATTTTCCAAAACGACATGTATATTGAGAAACCCACAAATATCATCAAACTACAGGTATGCAACTGGTATCACCAAATTATGAAACCTTCAATTATGACAAAAACAGGCTTGAGATTGAGTCGATGTCAGATTTGGTGGTCGGTTCTATACAAATTATGTCAGAAAAATGCTGCCAATTATAATTATGAATGACTCTGCTTAATATCCACTATGGGCTGTACAAACTGGGATTCGGTATCCCAGGGAAACAAAATCCAGGTGTCCTGGCTGACCTCAGTGATGAAGGTGTCCACTAATGGCCGACCTTCGGGCTTGGCATAGACAGTGGCAAAGTGGGCTCTGGGCATCATCTCCCTGACCAGACGGGCCGTCTGGCCGGTATCAACCAGATCATCCACTAAAAGCCAGTCCTCCGTATCGATGTCTACCGATTTTAATATCGTGCTCGAGCCCTGATTGCGACTATCGTAACTGGAGATACAGACGGTATCCACCAGGCGGATTTCCAGTTCACGGGCGATAATAGACGCCGGCACCAATCCACCCCGGGTAATAGTCACGATGCCCTTCCAGGCCTGCATATCCACCAATCGCCAGGCCAACGCCTTGGAATCCCGGTGCAGCTGCTCCCAGGATATGGGGAATGTCTTCGTGTAGCGTTCAGTAGTTGCGCTCATAATCAACCTCAATTATTCGTTATTTGTTATTGGGCATACGCTGACCCGGTGTGCCTTTTCAACTCCTAAAAACCGATAACCAATAACTAATAACCAATAGCTTCCGCTTGACATAAGCGGAAGCTATTTGTCTTCGCGCATATAGGACTTCGCGAGCGCACTGGGAGCGCCCACGCGTTTGCTCAGTGCTTCCCACCAGGTTAAAATGACCAGAACCAAAACAGTGGCCAGGTAAGGCAGCATATTCAAAAAAGCCGCCGGGATGTTGGTTCCGGATGCCTGCAGCCTAAACTGCACGGCATTAATGCCGCCGAATAGAATGGCGCCCCAGACCGCCCGGGCCGGGTTCCACATCGAAAAAATCACCAGGGCGATCACAATCCAACCCCTGCCGCCGGTGATATTTTCAGTCCAACCCGGTGCATAGGACAGTGACAGATGAGCGCCGCCGATGCCCACCAGCATTCCGCCGAGGATGGTATACAGGTAACGAACTTTTGCAATATTAATTCCCATGGCATCAGCGGTCTGCGGGTTTTCGCCCACAGCCCGCAAGTTCAATCCATTGCTGGTTTTGTAAAGGAAGTACCAGCCGGCCGGCAGCAGGAAATAGACGATATAGGTCATCACATCCTGATTAAAGACTGCGCCGATGATCGGCAAATCGCTTAAGAGCGGGATGGCGATGGGCTCGAATTTGGGGCCCACCAGCCCGACCAGATAGCCTCGGTTTGATTCCGGGCCCAGCCGTTGGCCGAGAAAACTGGCCATCCCCGATCCGAACAAGGTGATGCTTAAACCACTGACCACCTGATTGGCCCGCATGGTAATCGATAAAAATGCGTGAATGCTTGCCAGGGCCCCGCCTACCAACATGGCCACCAGGATGGCCAGAAAAAGGCTGCCGGTGTGATAAACGGTGGCAAAAGACGTCACCGCACTCATGAGCATCATGCCCTCAACGCCCAGGTTCAGAATTCCGGAACGTTCGGTATAAATCTCTCCGACGGTGGCGTACATCAGCGATGTCCCTGAGCGCAAGGTGATGGCGACCAGCGATGTTAACAGATCGATCATGCGTTTACTTTCAGAGGTCAGAAGACAGAAAACAGATATATGATTTATCCGCCAGTTTCCTCTATCTGTTTTCTGGCATCTTTTACTGAATCCTGACATTAACTCACTAGATTAAGCTTCCTTCAATTTGGTTTTAAGGATGCGTAATCTGTATTCGGTAAAAAGGGATCCCGCCAGCATCGGGAATAGCAGCATGCCCTGCAATACGAGGCCCATGGCAGCCGGCAGTCCCATCATCATCTGAACCTGGTCGCCACCGACCAGAAGGGCGGCAATTAAGAGGGCCACAAATATAGCCGCAATGGGATTGAGTTGTGCCAACCAGGCCACAATGATGGCTGTATACCCATAACCGATGGAAAGACCTTGCTGCAATCTGCGCGAGATTCCGGTGACCTCACAGACTCCGGCCAGCCCGGCCAGGGCACCGGCCAGCAGTAAGGCGGTCATGATATTTTTGGCGATTTTAATACCCTGGGTCTGGGCGGCGCCCGGATTATTGCCGATGACCTTGAGTTCGAAACCCCAGCGCGTGCGGTTGAGAACAAACCAGAGCACCACTGCCAGGACGAGCGCGAATATTAACCCCAGGTGGGCACGACCGGCAATTCTCGGCAGCCATGTGAAATCCGGGAATTGCGGTGTGCCGGGAAAGCCGAAACCCTTGGGGTCGCGCCATGGCCCGTAATACAGATGCTCTGCAAAAAGAATCGCCACGTAGTTGAGCATCAAAGTGGTGAGCACTTCATCAACCTTTAGGCGAACTTTGAGCAGAGCAGGGATACCGGCCCAAAAAGCCCCTGCAAGCATGCCTACCAGGATGGCCAATGGCAGGATCATCCATGATGGCAAAAAAGGAGACCAGAACAGCGCTACCCATGTCGCTGCGATGCCGCCAAGGGTCAGCTGGCCTTCAGCGCCGATATTCCAGAATTTTAGGCGGAAGGCGATTAATACACCCAGACCGGTTAGCATAAGCGGCGTGGCCTTGACCAGCGTTTCGGTGAAATTCGGCCATGATCCAAAGGCACCCTTAAACATGGCAATAAAGGTCACAAAAGGGTTGGCTCTGAAAATGGCCAGCAAGATGGCCGTTAGAACCAGTGAGATAAAAAAAGACGCCAGCGGAACCAGAAAAATGGCTTTGTGCGAAAGTGTTTTTCGTTTTTCAAAAACCAGCCTCATGTTGGTATCTCTTCCAAAGTCAGTCCGGCCATCATCATTCCCAGTGTTTCGGTGTCAGCCTCACTGGACGGTAGGATCCCCATGATCCTGCCCTCAAACAGAACGGCGATTCGATCCGCTACGGTGACCAGTTCTTCAAGGTCTTCCGATACCAGTAAAACAGCGGTACCCGCCTCGCTTTGCTCGATCATCTGTTTGCGCACGAATTCGGTGGCGCCCACGTCCAGGCCCCTGGCCGGGTAAGCGGCCACCAGAAGCCCGCGACAGGCATCAATTTCTCGGGCTAAAATGGTTTTTTGGATATTGCCCCCGGAAAGAAATTTGGCGTGCGTGTGCGGGGTGGGCGTATCGATGCGAAACAGATCAATCATGCGCCGGGCCAGCTCGAGTATGCGGGCAGGGTGCAAGAACCCCTTTTTGACCAGAGGCGGCTTGCGATAGCATTTCATAGCCAGGTTGTTGGCCACGCTCATGTCACCGGCAACGCCTCTGGCGATCCGGTCGGCCGGGATGTGGCTGACGCCGGAATTTATGATCTCCAGCGGCGATTTATTGGTTTTGTCTTCATTAAAAATACGGAAGGTCCCGCCGCTGATATTACGCAGACCGGTTAGAATTTCGACCAGTTGTTTCTGGCCGTTTCCGGCCACACCGGCAACACCTAAGATCTCACCGGAACGAATGCTGAAAGAGATACCGCTAAGGGCCGGCAGGCCCTTGTCATCGTTTGCACTGACATCTTTTATTTCAAGGGCAACATCACCCAGATCACGGTCCTTTTTTTCAAGCCGAAAAAGCACGTCCCGCCCCACCATCAAACGGGCCAGCTCCTGGGGATTGGTCTGGCTGGTTTGCTTTACGGTTACCAGGCGGCCCTTGTTTAGCACCCGGACCCAGTCGGAAAACGCAATGACCTCTTCCATTTTATGGGTGATAAAGATGGCGGATTT
>JASFGH010000403.1:0-4298 GCA_050123865.1 Desulfobacterales bacterium
AATGAATACTTTATCAACGTAAAATGGGAACATCCGCTTGAAGATGGTCTGATTGATAAGATTAAGGCATACGGGTAGGGTTGTAAATATATTGATTTATATGCAAATATTTGCCATAATGGATTACACCGTTTGCCAAGACGGTGTTCCCAAATACGACAGGGCGGTCTAAGCAGCTGTTCGGACAGCGTCTGCATACGAAAACGTTTCAATGACAACCATCATCATCGCGATCGGCCATCAGGGGGGTTGATGGACGGATGCAAGCCCGTACCATCATTAATGGCCTTTGCGTGTATTGTTCAGAGGTTTGGGCCTGAGGGTATTAGCGGTCAATGATCGGTCGGATAGCGCATAGGTCTTCAGCAGATTCAGACCGCTTTGCACCGGGAGGAAGAAATGGAGCCGATGGACCCATGCCCAAATTAACCCCCGAAAATAAATCTGCACACCCGCAGCCGCATTTTTTACGCGCCGGCCCGAGCGCAGGGCCTTCCTCCATGATTGATCGTTTCAACGGTTTTGCCATCACCACTGACCGCCACGGTCGGATTGTATTTGCCAACCGGATGGCAATGCAGATGAGCGGTTTGAACCAGTCTGAAATTATGGGACAATCGCTCGACCTGTTGTTTGATTTGACGACCGAGCAGGCGTCAGCGATCGCTAAATGCCTGGATCAAAAAACGACCCTGACTTTTGAAACAACCGCTCGCTGCAAATCAGGGCCTCCCCTTATCGTCCAACTCAATGTTTCAGCCCTTGATTCAGCTGCAGCCGACAGCGGACTGGCTGTATTTGCAATTGATGTTTCCGGGCTCAAGCGTACCATTGAAGAACAGGCGCAACTGGTTACCGCGGTTGATCATGCGGCGGAATCAATTATTGTCACCGATCCCGCAGGGGTTATCGAATACGTCAATCCGGCTTTTGAAAAAATCACCGGATATTCGCGCCAAGAAGTTATGGGTGCCAACATCGAGCTGTTGGACAGCGGACAGCATTCCAAAGCCTTTTTCAGCACCATCATCGATACCCTGCAGCGGGGCAAAATATGGCAAGGGCGAATGATTAACAAACGCAGGGATCATTCATTATACGAAACCGAAGCCACTGTATCTCCGATCAAAAATAAAGCCGGGTCAATTACCAACTACGTCAGCGTCCAACGGGATGTTTCCCATGAAGTACGTCTGGAAAGGCAGTTGCGTCAAGCCCAGAAAATGGAAGCCATCGGCACTTTGGCCGGCGGTATTGCGCATGATTTTAATAATCTTCTCATGGGAATTCAGGGCAATATTTCACTGTCCCTTCTGGATATTGAACCCGCTTCGCCCCTTGTTAAAAATCTAAAAAAGATTGAACAATACGTTCAGAATGGCGTTGATCTAACCAAACAATTGTTGGGCTTTGCCAGGGGGGGCAAATACGAAATCAGTTTGCTTAACCTGAATGAATTGATCAAAGAGCAAAATCTCATGTTTGGCCGTACCAACAAGGATATCATTTTTAAAAATGAAGCCAAACCGGACCTTTGGAGTGTCGAGGCGGATCAAGGGCAGATCGAGCAGGTGTTGATGAACCTTTATTTGAATGCTTTGCAGGCCATGCCCAGCAGCGGGACTCTGACCACTCTTACCGCAAACGTTACCATTGATCAAGACCAATACAGCCCTTATTATGTCAAAGCCGGCAATTATGTTAGAATAACGATCGCAGATACCGGCATTGGAATGGATGAAACCATTCAGCAGCGCATCTTCGACCCATTCTTTACAACCAAAGAAATGGGCCGCGGCACCGGACTTGGGTTGGCTTCGGTCTACGGTATCGTTAAGAATCATGAGGGCTTTATTAACGTTTTCAGCAAAAAGGGGCAGGGTACCAAATTTGATATTTATTTGCCGGCTTCAGTCAAGGCTGTCCTGACCCCTAAAAAGGCCAGTGAAAAATTTGTTAAAGGCCGGGAGACGGTTCTGCTGGTCGATGATGAGGATATGATCATTGATGTCGGTACGCGCATGCTCAAAAAGCTGGGCTATCAGGTTTTTATCGCCAGAGACGGCCAAGAAGCCATCGAGATATTCAAAAAGCACCCGGAAGAAATTGATCTGGTCGTACTGGATATGATTATGCCCAAGATGGGGGGCGGTGAAACCTATGACCGCATTAAAAAAATCAAGCCGGACGTGAAGGTGTTGTTGTCCAGTGGATTTAGCATCAACGGTCAGGCCTCTGAAATTTTAAATCGGGGATGTAATGGTTTTATCCAAAAACCTTTTAATTTGCAAAATCTATCACAGAATCTTAGGGCTATGTTGGAGGGTGAATAGACCCTGTTTACGGATGTTTTTGACCCGCCGCCTATCGTACCCCATTCCGCCAGAATAGATACCACCATGGGACGCTGCTCAATCGGCCGTTGAGGGGAAACGCAACGATGTCTGCAAGCAAAAATGGTATTCTGGAAAACGTGCGCAGAATTCACCTGATCGCCGTCTGCGGGACCGGAATGGGTGCTCTGGCCTGTATGCTTAAAAGTCAGGGGTTTGACATTTCCGGTTCGGATCAAAAAATCTATCCCCCCATGAGTGATTTTTTGCGGGAACAGAAAATTCACATCATGGACGGCTTTGCGGCTGCCCACCTTTCCGATCGACCGGATCTGGTGATTGTGGGTAACGCCGTGACCCGCGAGAATCCGGAAGTAAAGCAAATGATGCAAATGGGGATCCCCTATTGTTCGATGCCTCAGGCATTGAATCGATTTTTTGCTGAAGGAAAAGAAGCGCTTTTGGTCGCTGGCACCCACGGCAAAACGACCACCGCATCCCTATTGGCCTGGATGCTGTATAAGGGCGGAATGGACCCGTCGTATATGATCGGTGGCATTTTGCAAAACTTTGACAGCAACTTCCGGCTGGGAGATGGGGATCCGATCATTATCGAAGGCGACGAATACGATACGGCCTTTTTCGACAAAGGCCCCAAACTGATGCACTTTCATCCCGCCATTACCGTGTTGACCAGCGTGGAATTTGATCATGCCGATATATTTCGCGATCTTGAACATGTCCAAGCGATCTTTAGCCGTTTTCTGAAGCAGCTCAAACCCTCGAGCCTGCTGCTAGCCTTTGATGCAGATGAAAATATCCGGCGGATCATTTCCAGCGCAAATTGCCGGGTCGAATTTTATGGCAGCAATGAAAACTCAAAGTGGCGCCTGGGTGACATTCAGATTGATGCGCCTTGGAGTGGTTTTGAGGTGCTGCGATCGGGTCAGCCGTATGGCCGTTTCAAAACCCGGATGGTCGGCCGGCATAATTTGTACAATGCGCTGGCGGTTGTTGCCATCGCAGATGATTTAGTCCTTTCGAAGACCGAAATCGGCGCTGCATTGGAAACATTCGAGGGCATCAAGCGCCGGCAGCAAATACGCGGCTGCAAGAATCAAATCACGGTAATGGATGATTTTGCCCATCACCCAACAGCAGTTCGGGAAACCGTTGCGGCGGTTAAGTCGTTTCATGCGCCCCGACGCCTGATAGCGGTTTTCGAGCCCCGCACGAACTCCAGCATGCGTGATATTTTTCAAGATGTATATCCGCTATCCTTTGATCTTGCCGATTTAATCTGTATCCGCCAGCCACCACTACTGGAGAAGATTCCCGTTGCCGAAAGATTTTCCTCCCAAAAGCTTGTCACGGATTTAAGGCAACGCGGCAAGGATGCCCATTTTTTTGCAGATACCGATGCCATCGTCGAATTTTTGGGCCGGCATGCTGTCCCCGGCGACCTTATTTTGGTGATGTCCAACGGGGGCTTTGACAATATCCACCAAAAGCTGCTTGACCGATTATAGCGGTTGTCATAAATAATTTCCATTTGCCAAATTTGTTAACGAACCCAAGGGTAGTTTGTAACGTTCTGAAATTATTATAAACCCGACAACCGCTATATTATTGTATTTATTGCAATAAAATCTATAGTTTTACGGAACACCGTGCCCTATCTGGAAACATGGCACGGGCTTTACTGATTGCCAATCCGGAAAACGCGACAATTGAAGAACTCAAGCAAGTTTCCCGGGTTGGATCCAATGAAACAGCTACCCGCTGTACGGCGATCCAAATGCTTTTGGCCGGTGCCAACAGAGATCTTGTTTGCAATGCGCTGTTAGTAACCAATCGTGCACTGAGAAAGTGGATCAACCGGTTCAATCGCTGCGGTGTTGATGGGCTGATTGTCAAAAAGCGGCCTGGTCGAATGACCATTATCAACAATCAGCAAGCCTTACA
>JASFGH010000404.1:0-4290 GCA_050123865.1 Desulfobacterales bacterium
AAAAATTTCACAAGTCTGAAAAAGGGTCCAGATTAAAAACGAGATCGGTGATTTTTTATTGACATCTTCCATGATGTATGACCAATTAATGCGGTTACTAACCTAGAGCGGAAACATCTCATATCTTTGATTTCTTGCCTGATTGGTCTACATTCCGCATGATTAAAAGTTCACCGGCATACATATACTGAAAATGGAGGCATAAAGTGTTTGGCTTAGAAAACATAACAAACCATAACGGGTGGGCCATTGCGGCGGTGGGTGCATCCATTGTGTTTATGGGCCTGGTTGTGCTGTCTCTGGTTATATCCCAGATTCATCGACTGCTGAACTTATGGGAAGATCGAGAAAAGGTGATCAGCCGGTTCAAGCAACAACCCGCTGCCGTCAAACTGCAAGAAACAGCAGAAATCGACTATGGCGACCAAAGACTGCCGTCGGTGGAGCAACTTATCGAGGCCTACAGGCCGCTGATCGAGAATCTGGAAGAGCCGTTCAAGCTTTCACAAGTGTTTGAAATTGCTAATGAAAATGACATGCCGCATCCGCATCTGTCAATTCAGCACTTGCAGGAAGCAGACGTTTTATTGGCTCAAGGGGATGGCACGTTCACCTGGAATGAATACAAATGAAAAATAAAGGCTAAACCATGTTCGATCTATTATTTCAATTTCTGTCAAACACCGGGTATTATCTGGCCGATTATCGCAATTATATTATGCTCGTGGTGGGCTGTATATTTCTATATCTGGGAACCGCCAAAAAATACGAGCCACTACTGCTGGTTCCCATCGGCTTTGGCATACTGGTGGGAAATATCCCCTTTTTCAAAGGCTTTGGTATCGGCATCTATGAGCCGAACAGTGTTTTGCATTATCTTTACTTCGGCGTCACCACCGGTGTCTATCCGTCGATCGTTTTTATGGGTTTGGGCGCCATGACCGATTTTTCATCATTACTTGCCCAGCCCAAATTAATGCTCCTGGGCGCTGCGGCCCAGATGGGTATCTATTTTACCCTGCTGGGCGCTCTGTTTTTTGGATTTGCGCCCAAGGAAGCAGCTTCAATTGCGATTATCGGCGGGGCCGACGGGCCGACATCCATCTTTTTAACAGCAAAGCTGGCGCCGCACCTGATTGGACCCATCGCCATCGCCGCGTATTCATATATGGCATTGATACCGGTTATTCAGCCACCGATTATGCGCTTGTTGACCAGCAAAAAAGAGCGGCTGATCAAAATGCCGCCGACCAGAGCGGTCTCCAAAAAAGAACTGTTGATATTTCCGATAGCGGGCGTCCTGCTGTGCTGTTTTCTGGCGCCTACTGCCCTGCCGTTGCTGGGAATGCTGTTTCTGGGAAATTTTATAAAAGAATGCGGTGTGGTCAACCGGCTGGCCAATACGGCCCAATCGGCTATCATTGATACCGCCACCATCTTTCTGGGTTTCACGGTGGGCTGCAGCACCCAGGCCGATGTTTTTCTCACGCCCAAATCCCTTGGCATTTTCTTTCTGGGCGCCGTGGCATTTTCCATCGCCACTGCATCAGGTGTCATTTTCGCCAAAATTATGAATTTGTTTCTAAAAGATAAAATTAATCCTTTGCTGGGCGCGGCCGGCGTCTCTGCGGTGCCCGGTTCCGCCCGTGAAGTGCATTTGATGGGCCTCAAAGAAGACCCGACAAACTTTTTGCTGATGCATGGGATGGCCTGCAATTCATCAGGTGTTATCGGCTCGGCAATTTGCGCCGGTATTTTATGGAGCTTTTTCGTTTAATAAAAGATTCGGTATTCGGTATTGGGTACTGGGGTATTGGTATCGGCGGAGTGACGTAAGCTTTGATCATCCAGCAAGAACCGACTAGCATCATTTTATTCAACAATCCGAAATCTGAAATCCGCAATCAATTTACTGCTGGGTAGGGATTTCTTTAACGCAGCGGAATCCCATCCAGTGAGCGCCGTTGACGGGGTCCTCCGGGGTCCAGCGGCAGGTGACGCGCACAAAGGTGGCGGAACCTAAAAAACACCCTCCCCGCATGGGCAGATGATCTTCCAGCCAGACACCCTCGCACATCTCCCAGACATTTCCGCACATATCATAACATCCAAATGGGCTGACACCCCGGTCAAAAATACCGATTTCAGATGTATGGTCCAGACCGTAGTCATGCGAGTTGCAATGTTCGGGTAAAAACTCCTGGCCCCAGGACCACCAGCGGCCATCATCACCGCGACCGGCCTTTTCCCACTGCTCCTCGGTTGGAAGCGATTTTCCGGCCCATTCGGCATAACTGCGGGCATCATCCCAGCCCACAAATACCACCGGGCGCATCGGCTGTCCCCATAGAGGGTGATTGAGCAGGGTGGGTTCACGATGACCGGTTGCCGTGATAAAATTTCGATACTGGTAGTTGGTGACCGGATAGCGGTCAATGTAAAAGTCTTGCAAGTATATTTTGCGGGCCGGAACTTCAGAAGCAAAAACCGGATTTTCCTGCCTGTCCAGCATAAATATCTGGGCCAATTCTTCTTCGGTTATTCCTTTAGTAAAATCCCCGGCAGGCACCCGTACCATCTCGGCCCCATCAACAGGGGCAATCAGAGTGTCCGGCAAAGGACCGCTGCTCATGATTTCCATTATATTCCAACGTGTTTCCATACATTCGCTTGGTATTGGGTAATGGATATTGGAAATGGGTTTTTATAAATACAATCGAGCTCTTTTGAATTCTGCAATCCGCAATCTAAAATCCGCAATTCGGACTCACTTTTGTCCTTCCTTATCCAGCAGCTCCCGGTACCAGCATGAAAATTCAAACATGCCCTGAAAATAATCGTCCTTGTTCACAATCCCAAGGGCGAGATCCAGTACCCCGCGACCATAGGCATTGCTGTAATCCTCTGAACTGCGTGATTGTAAAAACTCTCTGACAAGCATCTGGGTGGTTCGCTTGGTGGGGTCTTTGCGAATGTCGATCGGGTCTTTGGGTTCTTCAAACGGATCCCACTGGTCATACCCCCTTTTTAAGATGTGTTTCTGGCGTCGGGGGGACATGTTTTCAAAAACAGCCCGCTTCCGTTTTTCGGCTTCTTCAGGAGAAAATTCGCTCATAGGGTTCTCCTTTTGCGTTTTTTTCTTGGTGGAGGTTCTTCGGCTTTTTCCTCCCCAATCCCTAAATAATCTTCATCATACAGGTTCAGCAAAGCCATGGACAGCGGCACCAGCATATCCGCCAGTTTCACATTCCTGGATTTAAGATCCCGAATCAATTCGGCGGATAGCTGCTGGAGTTGATTGTTGATGACATCCAAGTTTACAGTGGGATACTGCTCGCCTTCCTTAAAGTCTGATTTGCCACAGGTATGCCCCTGCCCGCCGATGGCAGTGGGTATGCCATAAAAACGACAGGTCAACGGGCGATTGTCATACAGATTACACAGCTCGACTTCGTTTAGAAGCGGGCATCGAACGCGCTCCCCGGCCAACTCGGCCAATATCTCGTCCTCACTTTTGCCAGTCTTCAAATCTTTGTAAGCCTGGCGTTTGATCTTATGAATATTTCGATCAGCCCGGTTGGCCTTTTCCAAAAGATCGGCTTTTTGGTTGCCTTTAATCTTCTCGTTAAATTTATGATTGATATACAGGGCTTCAATCAGGGTTAAGTCAAACAAAGCATGGCAGCAATCTGCACATTTTTGCTCGCATTTTACACATTCTGCGTAAGCCTGTTTGACATGTTCAAAGGCTTCATCACTTTTGGCAACCAGAGCCTCATACTTTTGAAAATAGGGTGTGAAATCAAAATCCATGGGTCAGATATCCCTTCAGGTTTTTCTCCATTTAATGTTTTTAAAACATTTAATCTCACCAACGCGCAGCGCAGTGTGATATCTTACCACCTAGATCACGGAGATCACAGAGTTTTATTTAAATCTATTCGATTCTCGGAAATAAATATAATTCACTCAGTGGGCTCTGTGCCCTCTGTGGTAAAAAAATCGCAAATGTTTCACGTGAAACATAAACTTTTAGTGAAGGTCTGCCTATTTTCCCACGCAAAACCGGCTAAAAATCTGATCCAGCACATCCACTTTAACCGTATCGCCGCTAATAACCCCCAGGGCGTCTATAGCCTCTTGCAGGTGGATGGCCACCAGCTCGCTGGAAGTTCCGTTTTGCAGTTGCTCGATGACCGCTTCCGCAGCAGCCAGGCTGGTTTCAAGCAACAATTTATGCCGTAAATTGGGAACAATTGCTAAATTCAAATCCAGAGGGGTTTTTCCAAC
>JASFGH010000405.1:0-4283 GCA_050123865.1 Desulfobacterales bacterium
ATATCCCAAATCCCAATTATATTCAAGTTTCAGCTAAGACGGTTGAATCACTTGCATCCGATTTTCTTTTTAAAAAGGCGCTTCCTGACAGCTTTCATCGGCTGTTTGCTTTTAGCCTGTATCGCAGGACCGCTGCCGCTGCCGGCCCAGATTTTTAAATTGGAACCCGATCAGGTTCTAAAAGATGACAGCCGGCTACCGTGGGAGCTCCTCGCCGATGAGGTGGCCTACGACCAACAGCTGGACCACTATGTTGCCCGCGGGAATGTTCAGATATCCAGGGGCGATATCCGTCTGACGGCTGATTATATTCATTACGATCATAAGGCCCAGCGGGCATTTGCCCGCGGCAACGTGGTGCTAACCGTCGGCCAGGATATTCTTTCCGGCAGCGACATGGAGATCGATCTCGAAAACCAGAGGGGCTTTGTTGAAAATGCCTATTTATTTTTAAAGGAAAATAATTTCCATATCACAGCCGAAAAAATCGAAAAAACCGGTATAAAAACCTATCAAATAGATAACGCCACCCTGACGACTTGCGATGGGCCCAAACCGAGCTGGAAAATCAGCGCGCGCAACGTTAAGATCAAGGAGGATGGTGCCGGCACAGCAAGGCACGCCGTCATACGGGCCCGAAATGTGCCGGTGCTCTATACACCTTTCTTTTATTACCCGGCCAGAAAAAACCGTCAGAGCGGCTTTCTGATGCCTGAGTTCGGCGAGTCCCAGCGCAAAGGCTATCAATATAGCCAACCCTTTTACTGGGCCATATCAGACAGTACGGATGCGACCTTTTACGCCCATTACATGTCCAATCGCGGTATAAAGCCCGGTGCTGAATTTCGTTATTTCCTGAGCGAACGCTCCAAAGGGGCCTTCATGCTGGATGGTCTCCACGATGATAAAACCGATGATGGTGGCCAGTCCAGCTTTGATTACGGATTTCGGGACGATGGTCAACAGGTTTTACGTACCAATAATAGTCGCTATTGGTTCCGCATGAGCCATCATCAACCCGTCCCCCTGGGTTTTTCGGCCAAATGGGATCTGGACATTGTCAGAGACCAGGACTATCTGCGGGCGTTCCGCGATGGGTACATGGGTTATGAGGATACCAATGACTATTTTCGCAAAGCGTTCAACCGTCAGCTGGATGACTATAACGATCCCATTCGAACCAATCGATTGAATTTGAATCGTCTGTGGCCGAAATTCAGCCTCAACTTCGAGCCCCGCTGGAACGATGATACGCGACGCAATATCAATACCAGTAACACCCTGCAACAATTGCCGCTGCTCAGTTTCGATGGCGCCAAGCAAAAAATTATGACGTCCCCGGTTTATTTTGATCTCGCCTCACAGTACAACTATTTTTGGCGTGACACCGGCAGCCGGGGTCAACGGCTTGATCTGCAGCCCAGACTCTATCTTCCGTTCCGTGTTCAAAACTATCTGACGATTGAGCCCTCAGCCGGTTACCGCCAGACGCTTTACCGCCTGGACAAGAATAATTTCGAAGATCAACCGGATGCGGACCGCTGGTCCCATCGCGAACTTTTTGATACCCGTTTGGAAATTTTTAGCGAAATCGAGAAGGCCTACAACCTTGAAGGTCAGCTATTTGAAAAAATTAAGCACCGCATTCGGCCGCAGATTACGCATGACATTATATCCAATTCCAGCCAGGAAGACCTGCCCCGTTTTGATACGATCGACCGTATCGATGAAACCAACAAAATCACCTATAGCTTGATAAATACCTTGACCTCCAAATCAAAAATAGCCGCAGCCGAAAAGTTGAGCCCTAAGCTGCCCATCGAGCGTGGCGGTCTGCGCCAATCCACTGCCGATTTTCTGTACAATGATCTGTTGCGCCTCGAAGTCATGCACAGCTATGACTTTGAAAAATCAAGGCAACCGTTTGCGCCGCTCTTTGCAAGGCTTGACGTCTTTCCGGGAAAATATGTCTGGATCGATGCCGATGCCAGTTACTCGGTTTATGATAACAAATTTTTGTCCCACAACATACGGGGATCGCTGAGCGACAACCGGGGCGATGAACTATATGTAGACTACCGCTATGAGCAAAAGTCCAAAGAAACTGAAGTCGAGGAAGATATCCAGTCAATCTATGGTAAGATAAAGGTTCAACTGATCGATAGCCTTTCGGTCAACGCTGAAAATCAATACAACTTTGAAACCCAGCAGCGAATCAAAACCGGTGCCGGATTTACCTATACATCTCAGTGCTGGTCTTTTGACTTTAAGTATTTCAATGAGCCCAATGACTGGAGAGTGGGCTTTAAAATCGAATTGATCGGACTGGGAGAAATCGGCTACTAGACCCGATGGATTTGCGAAATTGACAACAAGCAAAAAAACATTTGCCAAGTTCTCGATTTTCCATTATTGCAAGTTCTTCCTGTCACAGACAACAGCATCAAAAGCGGCGACCTCGAGTCGCAGGCAGGCCTGTTGAGAACCATACACGCAGGACAAAAGCGATGAAAGACAAACGATTGGAATATCTCTGGTATGTGTTGCATACCAAAAGCCGATTTGAAAATGTTGTCAATGAGGGTCTCGGGAAAAAATCCATTGAAGTGTTTTTGCCGAAAGTTACCGTCCGGAGCAAGCGTCGTGATCGCAAAGCCATGATTCGTGTTCCCCTTTTTCCCGGTTACATATTCGTTAAGACCGATTTGGCCCCCCAGTCCCACCTTGAAATCGTCAAAACCGCGGGCGCTGTGCGATTGATCGGCAGCAAACAGGGGCCGGTACCGGTGCCGGAAGAAACCATCGAATCCTTGAAAATAATGGTCAGCACTAAACATCCGATCACTACCGGCAATCAGTTAAAAAAAGGGGATAAGGTTTTGGTGGTGCACGGTCCACTTACGGGCGTCACCGGAACCTTTATCCGTTATGGCGGGAAAGGTCGCGTGATTGTCAATATTGAAGCCCTCGGACAGTACGCCGGAGTGGAAGTTAGTGAAGATGACATTGAAATCGTGCCGAGAATATTAACATAACCGCTTGACATCGAATTCAGTTTTAGCATATACATTTCAAAATGTTATTGCCGATCCGAATTTTGAAAAAGGAGGTTCTATGAATAAGCTGGAACTCATCTCCGCCTTGAAAACAGAGGCCAACATATCGAAAGCTGAAGCCGCAAAGGTCGTACAGATTTTTTTCGATAACATGGCGGATGCCATGGCAAGGGGAGAACGGGTTGAAATTCGGGGCTTGTGCAGCTTTTTTGTAAAGGACTACAAAAGCTACACCGGCCGAAATCCAAAAACCGGTGAACAGGTCACGATTAGGCCGAAAAAACTTCCTTTTTTCAAATCAGGAAAAGAGCTGAAGGAACGGGTAGATTATTGAAATTGTGTCTGGGTTTGATTTGCTCATAAATCAAGAACGACCCATAAGAATATTAACCGCCCTCCTAAAGAACCGGACTCTTCCTCACGCGCTTCTTTTCACTGGCACAGCAGGAGTGGGCAAACAAGCAGCTGCCCTTGCCCTAGCAATGGCCTGCAACTGCCGGGGTGAGGCATCCGGATTTATTGCAGAAGATGGCTTCGAGCAGGATGCCACCAGACCCGCGCTCACATCATGCGGTGTATGCAAGGCCTGCCGGAAAATTTCAGCCAACAATCACCCGGATATCATTCAGGTCCAACCGCGCGGCCCCTTTATCAAAATCGAGCAGATTCGGGTATTGTTGCAAACTCTCTCAATGAAGCCGTATGAAGCCAAAACGCGGGTGGTGATTATATCAGAGGCCCAATGTATGAATGCGGCCGCCGGCAACGCTTTGCTAAAAATACTGGAAGAGCCACCCGATCGCTCGATGCTGGTGTTGATCGCGAACCACAAATCTGATCTTCTGCCAACAATTGCATCCCGCTGCCAGCCGGTGCAATTTAATCGGATCCCTGGAAACCATATTGCTTCATGGATTGTAAGGGAACATGGCCTCAATTCACAGGCGGCTGAAATTATTGCCACAATGGCCGATGGCAGCCTCAGCAGGGCCCAGATGATGATTGATGAGAACTGGTTGCAGGGCAGAAAGTGGCTGATTGCTGAAATGCAGCGCCTGTCTTTGCATCCCATGGCACGTCTGTTTGCGCTGGCTGAAAAATTAGCCCGTGAAAAAGAATTGCTTGATGGAAGATTTGAAATCATCAAAAGCTGGTTCAGGGATTTGATCATTAACCAATATGACGGCAGGAAAATAATCAACCAGGATGTCAGCGACCAGATCAAGC
>JASFGH010000406.1:0-4283 GCA_050123865.1 Desulfobacterales bacterium
CCAAACTTGAGGGCCAGGTCTTGGACATTTGCTTTGAAGGAGTTGAAGATGGCAGCCAAAAAAAGTGAACCCCAAATGGTAATTTGCCCCGTTGGCAAGTTTTTTATGGACCTTGAAAATGTTTTTGGAAAGAAATCAGATTTCGCTAAACACATGACCCAATCGCGAATTGAATTTTTAAAAGCCATGCGTGCCCTGCTGGATGAGCATATTGATAACCTTGATAAGAAAAAAAAACCAAAGAAGAAAAAGCGGATGACGAAAATCAAGGTTAAATAACAGTCACGGGGTAACAAAAAATACGTTTATCGAATCCCGCCAAAAGCCTTAAATTGAAATTGATCGATTTTCGGCCGAAGGTTTCTTATAAAGGACAAGTTTTTCTGCATCATCATTAGCGTTGCGTAACATCCTCCAATAGCCGTCGATAGTAAGCGTAATTTTCAAAAGGCACATCTGCGCGCACCCTGCCGTCTGCCAGCGGTATGAAGCCGCCGTCCTCGATCAAAGGCGGAACCTTTTCCACGATCTCCTTCCGGATGGCAGCTTTACCCTTGCGCAGCGCATCCAGGTCGATGCCGCCGATCAACCGCAAATCGCGGCCAAATTCCTTGCGCAGGCTGCGGTAGTCCATGGCCTCGATATTGACCTCGCAGGCCCACAGGCAATTAAAGCCCCATTTTAAGATACTGGGAATCAAAATCCGGGCATTGGCAAATGTTTGCAAGCAAATGGTCGCTACTCTATGGTGATGGAGTACGTCCAGGATGGGCTCATAAGTTTGCAGCACAAATTCTTCATACATCTTTGGCGAAATTAAGGGCCGGTCGTTTCCGCCGATGGGCTCGCTGAACACGATCGCATCGATATCCACCTCCTGCAGGATGCGACCGGTTAAACGGGCTGCAAACTCGCCCTGAATCTGCATTCTTTCGCGAACCACATCCGGCTGTTCTGTGAGCATCTCCATCAGTTTTATAAAGGTTTCCCAATTTTGAACACCCATGGTCAGAAAAAAGCCGCGGTGCACATACAGCATCAAGACATGATCTCTGGTTTGCCAGGCGCGAACCCGCCGGGACCAGCGACTGGGAAGGCGCTTTTTATCTGTGGGATCCAGACGGTGCTTAAATTTTTTTAAGTCCATCATTTGAGCGCGTCTGGAAATGAATTTGGGCCGGGGTTTCAGGTCCACTTCGATGCGTTCGCGCTGGTCGGAAGGAAACAGCGTCGCCAGATCGGCATCCCGGGCCAGCCCCTGTGTGCGCCAGGCTTTCAGGACGTCTTTGCGGATGCCCTCCTCAAAATAAGGGACGCGGTCCGGTGTGCCGTAACTCATGGTTTTCCTGAAGCGCTCGCGGCTTGTCATTTCCTTGGTGGTGGGCTGTGGATTCATTCTGGTTGGTGTCACCATATCTATTATCAGCAGCAGCGGCTGAAAATAATAAATCGGTCGTTAAAATGCATCGGATGTGTCAATGTATAATCGTATCTTGCAGGAGAATTCAAGACATATAACCTTTTTAAGGCTCTAAAGCCGTTCCTTAAGGCCGAAACCCTCAAGGTTATGGAAATAAAACCCGGCATACTGGCTCCCCAAGTATCAAAAGGGATTCGATTTATCCACGAAACAATAACGGAAACATAACTTTGGGCTGCAGATATCGATTATGTATGTCAGGCTTGATAACAAGTATTATTGACTTTGTTGACATCATTTAATAAATATTTTCCTATCGAACCTTCTTCCGGACCGCAATTGTGAAATCGCTGCGACACCACAAACTTTTCCTGTTCTCATTCTAAAGCACAGTCTGCTTTTGAGCCGCATCCTGAGTAAAGAACCACCTTATTGTCCTTGAGAATGTTTATACATATTTAGGTCTTTAATCCGAAAATCAGGAAAGGAGATCTCTTATGAAAAAACTGCTTCTGCTCGCAGCCTCAATGCTTCTGTTCGCAGGTCAATCTGTGCTGTCAGCTGAATTGACGATTTTAACAGAAAATTTGCCCCCATTGAACTATGTCGATAACGGTGTCTTAGTGGGCCCTTCTGTGGAGATCGTACGAGAAATACAGAGAAGAGTTGGGTCTGAGGAGGAAATCCAGGTGTACCCATGGGCAAGAGCCTACAAAATGGCGCTTGAAGACGAAAATGTTATATTATTTGGAATGACGTATACCAAAGTGCGTCATGATAAATTTAAATGGGTTGGACCGTTAGCCACGAAAAGAGACATTCTTGTCGCCCAAAAGGGTTCGGGTATTAAAATTAAAGATCTGGAAGATGCTAAAAAAGTCAAACGCATTGGCACACTTCGAGATGATACCAGGGGGCGTTTGCTCCAAAGTCAAGGATTTACAAATCTTGAACCTGTTTCGGACGAACAATTAAATGCGAAGAAGCTTGCATTGGGTCGTATCGATTTATGGGCCTATAAAATACCGGGTCTCAGAACCGTTTGTGATTTGGCCGGTGTTGATCATACCACCTTTGAAGAGGTCTATCACCTTCGTGAAATTGATCTTATGATTGCCTTTTCAAAGAAGACCTCGGATACAATTGTTCAAAAGTGGAAAACCGCATTTGGTGAAATAGTAGCGGATGGTACTATCAAGAAAATTCAGAAAAAATGGAATTTGAAATTAGAAGATGATCCATTTCCAGAAATTACAGACTAAAATACACCGATCGCTCTAATCCGGACAGCGCCTTTAAGTAGCGGACACAACATGTCATAAAGGATTGAGTTTATGTACAAAGTTGCCACATCGGAAACCTCTCCGAAAGTCAACAGCATCAGCCGCCGCTTCAGTTATACCCTGATCAGCATACTTACCCTGCTGCTGATTGCTTTTGCCGCAGTCGTTATCATTGTTGATATCAACAGAATCGAAAGCGAAATGCAAAAGCGGTTAGACAACGCCATCAAGTTTGCCCAGAATAGTTTGCCAACGCCGTTATGGAACATGGACTACCTGGTCGTAAATGATTTTGTGGACGCCTTATTTTTAGATGAATCCATTGTTCATGTTCGGATATCATGGAAAGATCAGCTGATTACTGAGAAAAACCGAGGTGGTTTTCAATTTGAGGAAGATCAGTCCGGAACACCCCAGCAATCGTTCAAAGACGCCAATCTGATCGCCAAATCATCCGACATTTACTTTAAAGACAGTGTCATCAGCAAAATTTTAATCGTGATGTCACGCGAAAACGTAAAAAAACAGGTGCAGATTCAAATTTATAGCACAATTGCCCTTTTAATCCTCATCATCGCTGCCATTTGGCTCACATCCATCTTCATCACCAGACGGTACATCTCATCTCCTTTGCTTAAGTTGCAGGAATCCGCTTCATTGATCGCCCGGGGTGATTTGGACACTTATGTTGATAAGAGCAGCAGTGATGAAATTGGCGCATTGGCGCAGCATCTGGATGTCATGCGTGGATCGATAAAGCAGTTATTTGCAGAACTTCGAGAGAGCAAGGACAAACTGGAGGATTACAGCCGTACCTTGGAGCACAAAGTTGAATTGCGCACCCGCGAGCTAGCGCAGTCAGTGGAAGAGCTGAAAGCCCTGGGGGAGGTCAGCCAGGCCGTCAGCTCCACCCTTGATCTGGAGACGGTCTTAACAAGCATTGTTCGCCATGCGGTGCAGCTCTCAAAGACAGATGCGGGGACGATCTACGAGTTTGATGAAGCGGAGGGCGTCTTTGTGCCGCGCATAAACTATGGTGCTCAGGCCGATCTTATTGAAGCGCTGCGCGAGTCGAGGTTGCGTGTGGGAGACCGAACGGTTATCGGTCAGGCCGCTGTCAATCGAATCCCGGATCAGATTCCGGATCTTGCAGACGTGCCGGACTACCCCCTATCTTACGTTCAGCAGGCTGGTTATCGTGCCTTGCTTGCAATACCGTTGTTGCGCGAAGACCGAATTATTGGTGGGCTGGTCGTACGGCGCAAGGCAGCCGGCGAGTTTCCCGGGCCTGTGCTGGACCTGCTTCAAACCTTTGCCTCTCAGTCTGTGCTTGCCATTCACAACGCCCGGCTTTTCCGTGAGATCGAAGAGAAGGGGCGCGAACTCGAGAGCGCCAACCAGCATAAGTCCGAGTTCCTTGCCAACATGAGCCATGAATTGAGAACACCCCTCAATGCTATCTTGGGCTATACGGAGTTGATCCTTGACAACATTTACGGTGCTGTACCGGAAAAGATTCAGGAGGTTCTTGAACGCCTCGAAAAAAATGGCCGCCATCTTCTCAATCTTATCAATGATGT
>JASFGH010000407.1:0-4266 GCA_050123865.1 Desulfobacterales bacterium
GTTTCTTTTTTGGGAACACCCGCTTTGTCGAGCCCCTGATGTTTGTATAATTCATCGACCATCTTGACAAATTTTTTCTTGTCGATGGTCATGCCGATTACATCGATGGCCCCACGCCTGCAAGGTTCGTCAAAATAGCGATGATTCAGCATGTCGCCTTTTTCAAGATCGTTGCGCGTCAACCCTTCCCTCAAGTTGAAGAGCCGTTCGATCATGTTACAGCGACGGGAGACATCCCAGATCTCTTCGGGCGTCATTTCGAGTCCGGTGTTATAGTAAAGCACTTTTGACCAGTCCTCGAAATTGGGCAATGTCGGCCCCAGGAAGGTTGTATGATATTTGCAGATCCCCAGACAGTCGACGCCCATGAAGCAGTTTTCCTGCCAGAATACCTGCCAGGGTTTGCCGACATATTCGGTATGTTCGGAACTCAGCGGCCCGTCATAGGGCACGGGGCTGCCGTAAATCTTTCTTAAGACTTTTTCCGGCAGATGGTACAGGTCGATGGCCGGCCGGCTCCTTAAATGGTCAGAACCCCTGGATGCGGTGGCCACGTTGAGGGCCAGCGCCGGGGTGGGCCGTTCATCTGAATGCAGGTTGCTCATGCCTTTGACCTGCACGAGATAGTCAAAGGATTTCTTGCCGATCTTTTTGGAGGCTGGAATGCCCCCGTCGGCCAGGGCATCAGCCAGCCAGCCCTTGCGGTAACAGATCCGTTCAACCATTTCGAGGACGTCCTTGTCATTGCCCCAGCTCAGATCGAGCCCGTCGGTTTCTTTGTCGGTGATGATGCCCAGTTCATAGAGCTCCATGGCCCAGGAAATGAGGCTGCCGGTCTCCAGATTGTCCATCCCGAACTGATTGACCAGGTAGTTGCCGGTCAAAACCGTCTCGGCCCGGGGTGTGTCGGTTTCGGCCCCAAATGCTCCCAGGGACGTATATTCCGGACCTTCATCGTATTTGCCGGCCAGGGGGCCGCTAGGAATTTTATACTGGGCCCTGCAATGAACCTGACAGCCGAAGCAACCGGTCATATGGTGGCGGCCCATGGTCTCTTCGGCGATTTCATCAATGCGTTCGGGTTCGATGTCATCGGCATATTCGCACTGATTGTACTGAAAATTCCGCGTTCGTACACCGCCCCAGCAATTCGTCGCGCCCCAGATAAAAGGCGTCCCCAACACGCCCTGGGTTTGATTGACTTTGGCGCTGACGATTTGATCGATGAAGCGTTTATTGTATTCCAGGGCTTCAACCGGATGGGCGATCTGGATGTCCATGGTCCCGCGGGCAGCCACGGCCTTCAGATTCTTGGAACCCATGACACATCCCATGCCCGTGCGACCACCGGAATTTTTGATTCCGGTCATCACGTTGGCAAATCGAACCAGATTTTCTCCGGCCGGTCCGATAACAGCACTTTTAACTTCCTCATCACCCAGATCTTCCCGGATGGCCCACTGGGTGTCGGTTACGGATTTACCCCAGATGCCGCGGGCGTCACGAATTTCGATTTCGCCGTTGTTAATTGAAATGTAAACCGGATGTTCGGCCTTGCCTTTGATAACCAGGTGGTGAAAGCCGGCCCAGGCCAGCTCGGGTGCGAAAAAGCCGCCCATGTTCGTGCTGCCCAGTAATCCAGTCAGCGGCGATTTGGCCATAATATGCGTTCTGGCCGTTGCGGAAGCGCAGGTGGCAGTCAGGATACCGCCGCTGATCAAAAGCGTATTGGCAGGCCCCAGCGGATTGCACCCTTTTTTGGTATGGTTATACAGCAGGTAGGCATCGAGACCGCGGCCGCCTAAAAATTTCTTGCGAACCTCGAGCGGTATCGGCTTGGTTTCGATATCACCGGTGGTGAGATCAATGTAAGCGATCTTTCGGTTTAACGCCATATCAGGATACCCCCTTTTCCTTTAATTTTTCTTCCGCCAATTTCTTGTTGACTTCCCAGACCGGACCCCGAATGCGGGGCAAATTGGCGTTGACCCAGTGGATCCGGTACTCCATTCCGCAGGTCGGGCATTTGGCGGTCTTGCAGCCCTTTTCCGGCTGAATCCTTTCCATGCAGCTCGGATTATGGCATCTGAACTTACCATAGGTGCGTGTTTTGCGAAGACTTTCGGCCGTTGAAAGGCCTTGCTGATCGGTCGCCATGCGTCTCTCCTTTGCGTTGAGTAGAGTCCATCCCAAAATGCGATAGGTGGCGCAGCGCAATATTTTGGGCAATGGCTTCTGAGGAATTAAAATCGTCTCACGAAAGCCTCAGTTTTGTGGTGGGTTGCATCCAGCAAAGTAGTTCATCATTATGAACATACTAACCTTTTCTAATTGATACCACAACGCTCGTTGGCAATCAAGTCAAAATATGACATTTTATAAATTAATTTACAATGTCCTGTAAATATAAGTTTCAAATGCGCTTACGCGCCAGATATAGTGGTGATTTGCTGAAATTCAGCCGTTAACAAAACGTTCACTGAGATGAACGATTTATCTTGACAACCTTGATATCCAATTGTATTCTCAACGTATGAAAAGATATGGCGCCCCGTCGGTAAAAAAGGCCTTTGCTATCCTCAGTGCGATTTCCTCTTCCAGAGAGGGCCTGGGGGTAAGCGAACTGGCTAAAAATCTTAAAATGGCCAAAAGCACTGTTCATGGGATGACATCAGCCCTGGAAGAGCTGGGCGCTGTCATGCGCGACCCATTGACCAAAAAATATAAACTGGGCTTCACCTTGCTCGAAATTGGACGTTCGGCCTATACCCAGATCGATCTCCAAACATCGGCTCGACCGGTTATGGAAAACCTGATGGAAAAAACCCAGACCTCGGTGTTTCTGGGCATCCTGAACTGGGACCATGTGACCATACTGGATATCGTCGAGTCCAGTCAGGATCTTAAGATTACCGCCCCGGTCGGCACCACCATACCCATGCTGGCCGGAGCCGTGGGTAAAGTTTTTTTAGCATCCATGGATCAAGAACAGACCCGCAAAATTATTGAATCTAAAGGATTGCCCCGCTTTACGGATAATTCGATCGTTGATCCGGCTTTGTATCATAAAGAGTTAAAGCAAGTCAGCTCACAAGGTTTCGCTGTTGATGACGAAGAATACATTCTCGGTGTCCGGGCAGTGGCAGCACCGTTGATGGGATTGGGGCAATTGCGGTCGGCTATCTGGATTGTCGGGTTTAAGGCCAGTCTGGACGAAAAAAAGATGAACACCCTCACCGGTGAAACCCACCAGGCTGCCCTGGAGATCAGCCGCCGCATCCAACAACAGCTTAGTACGCCTCTAAATCTAAATTAGCAATCTTCTTCCGAAATAGACTAAATTGAGCGATTGTCGAAGTTGCCGCCCCTGTAAAATAGGTTTCACATTTCACTGGGCATGCAGCTACACGGCAGATACTGTCAACGCAAGATAAACCAAGTTGAACCTATCTTTAAAATAGTGGATCACGTCAAAGAGCAAGTCACCGGCCGACGAAAAAGCGCAGCATACACGGTAGTATGTGAGCATTTTGATGGGGTCGCTGACACAGCTATTTGGCATGAGACGCATTTTTAAGATAGGTTCTAGTGGAAGACGAGTGATTTAACCGTAACCGGAAAAACCTGGCCCCCCACCAGGGGCTCACCGATATCAACCCAATCCCCCTCTGCGAGCGTTAACTCGTCCAAGGTCAACAAATTGCTTTCTAAATCCGTTTCGCGCCGGATCACATTGCCAACCCCGCAAGCAATATCGGTTCCAAAGATCAAAATAATCGGCAGGCCGCTTTTTATAGAGTTGGTATGAGACGCTTCGATTGATCTGGCAAATAATTCCAGCTGGGGATAAGATGCTCGAACCGGGTCCTGAAAGTATAAGGCCACGACGTCCTCACCTTCAAGGCGATCAAATTTGCGATAGGCCGCATTTATCTGCGATACCATATGTCCCAAATTTAAATTGGATGAATCGAAATCCACCCGAATGACCGGCACATTTCTGAACGGAAAGGCTAGCTGATCGTCCATAAAGCACGAACTACCGGATATGGATAAGGAATAGGCTCCGGCTCCGATGACGGTGGCTCTGATTTTATTGGCCGGTTCAACAACGTCTGCGGCTAATCGGGGTGTCAAGGTATTGATCTGCTCGGCCAGAACTTTACCGATATCATCATAATGATTTAGACCGCCGTACATCAATTCTGCCACCCCGCCGGAAAACGAATATTCATCAATGCGGTCGGGAAATTGCAGATTATCGGT
>JASFGH010000408.1:0-4264 GCA_050123865.1 Desulfobacterales bacterium
TGAGGTGTTCAGGTGTCAGGTGTCAGAATTACGGAGCTGATGAAAATCATTAAATTCCGTATGGCTTCTTTTTTCTGATACCCGACATCTGAAACCTGAACCGCCCGCAGCGGAACTTTTGAACGCTGACACCCGAAACCTTAAAGACACAATAAGCAAAAAAATCAGAATAAACCTCAGAGAAAAATAGAACCAATTGATGAATTTGAACTTTGAAGCCATCAGCCTTAACCGGCAGGAAGACTATCTGGCTATTCTGGCGCAATGTCCCCAGATTGCATCTGATTACAGCTTTTTGAATTTATGGGGCTGGTCGGAAGAATACAGGCTAAGCTGGGCGTGGGATGATAACTTGGTCTGG
Organism: Desulfobacterales bacterium; assembly: GCA_050123865.1. Lineage (GTDB taxonomy): Bacteria > Desulfobacterota > Desulfobacteria > Desulfobacterales > JAHEIW01 > JAHEIW01. The sequence continues at coordinate 362 of JASFGH010000408.1, forward strand.
ATCCGCCAGAGCCTGCCCGAAGAATACATGTGGGCGCCCGTGGGTTTCTGGGATGCCGTTGACTGGCCAAGCCGCATGAATGCCATACCTCAAACAAATTCAATATTTACCCGGGTTCCGGAAATGCTGACAAACCTATGGCGCGAGAGATTGAAACAGGAAATCCAAATTGAAGAAGAAAGAGGCAATTGGGATTATCTGTACCGGGTGGCGGACTTAATCGAGCTAAAAGGCAGTCGCTATCATAAAAAAAAGAACCTGGTTAACCAATTCAACCGCAAATATGATTTCACCTATTTGCCGTTCGGGGCCCAAATGGTGGAAAAGGCAATGGCCATGCAAACCGACTGGTGCACATGGCGCGACTGCGAATCATCCGACATCCTTTCTTCCGAAAATCGAGCCATTTTTAGAATTTTAAAAGAGTGGCGCCGGCTGGCAGGTTTGTTCGGCGGTGCTTTGATGGTCGAAGATTCAATGGTGGCCTATACGGTTGCCGAGGCGCTTACCCAGGACATGCTGCTCATTCATTTTGAAAAGGGAGATACCCAATACAAAGGGATATATCAGGCGATCAATCAGATGTTTCTGGCAAATACAGCTTCGAATTATGCAGTTGTCAACCGGGAGCAGGATTTAAATGACGAAGGGCTTCGCAAGGCCAAACTTTCTTATCATCCGGTTGACTACCAACGAAAATATCGCGTTACTCTTTCGGAAACCTTACATTAAAAATAGTTTTAAATCTCGAAAGACTTTGGTAACGTAAAACGCTTAGATCGGCAATCGATCTGCGGTGATTGCTTTAAAGTTTATTTTTAGGAGAGTGATATTTTACCGGCTGATGCCCAAATCAATCAACTGCTCGGCCGGGCATTCCATTTCAAATGACTTAACAATCGTGACGTTGGCAGCGGGGAAAGGGCTCAATGAAAATTCTGAGAGATAAGGCAGCCGTTTACCGACTCTTTTTTTTACTGTTACTTATTTTTCCATTTACCGTTGGCGTGGCCACTGCCTCTCAACCCAAGCATACGGAACCTGCTGGCGCCCCATCATCCGAACACCTCGACAGCTCTTCAACACATCAGGATTCCCACAATACTGCAGCATCGCATCAAGAAGCCGACGCCCATCATGGGGCAGGGCACGAAAATATCGGTAAATTTTTACCTCTATGGAGCTGTATCCCTTTTGCCTGCATTTTGCTATCCATTGCACTGTTCCCGCTGATCCTGCCGGATTTCTGGCATCATCATTTCGGGAAAATTTCCGGATTCTGGGCCTTAACGCTGGCCGTACCGTTTCTGATCGCATTTAAAGGAGCGGCGCTGTATGAGATCCTGCATATCATTCTGGCCGATTATGTTCCCTTTATTATATTACTGTGGTCATTGTATACAGTTTCCGGCGGCATTTTATTGCGCGGCACCTTGCGTGGAACCCCGATTGTCAATGTGATCATACTGATCATCGGCACCCTGCTGGCTTCCTGGATGGGGACCACGGGTGCTGCCATGCTGCTGATTCGTCCGTTTCTGCGGGCCAACAATTATCGTAAAAACCGGACCTTTATGGTAGTTTTTTTCATATTTCTGGTGGCCAATATCGGTGGCTCGCTAACACCGCTCGGCGATCCGCCGCTGTTTTTGGGCTTTTTACATGGTGTGTCCTTTTTCTGGACCTTTAAGATTTTGCTCCATATGTTGCTGGTTGTCATCATCCTGCTGGTGATCTATTTTATACTGGATAGCTATTACTATCGTAAAGAAGGAATTACTGCTCCCGAAGAAGAAGGTGTTAAAGAGCCCATAAAACTTGAAGGCATCCATAATTTCATATTTTTGGCCGGCATCGTCGGATCGGTTTTGATGAGCGGAATCGTGGATTGGGGCGAGGTCAATACCCTGGGTATTCACCGGGCTGTGCAGGACTGGGTCCGGGATGGCCTGCTGATAGTCATGGGCATTCTGTCGCTGGTGACGACACGCATACAGATTCGGGATGATAACGATTTTACCTGGTTTCCGATTGTCGAAGTGGCCTACTTGTTTATCGGCATTTTCATCACCATGATCCCCTGCTTGCTGATTTTAAAAGCCGGATCCGAGGGTGCCCTGGCATTTTTAGTAAACGGCGTCACCCAGCCGGTGCATTATTTCTGGGTAACCGGCGGGCTGTCGAGCTTTCTTGACAATGCCCCGACCTATTTGACCTTTTTTAATAGCGCCCTGGGCGCATTTTATCCCGGGGCTTCAGAAGCCCAGGCGGTTCCGCTGCTCATGACCGAAAATGCGATTTATCTGAAAGCCATTTCTGCCGCTGCCGTCTTCTTTGGTGCCTGCAGCTATATCGGCAATGCGCCTAATTTTATGGTGCGGTCGATATCTGAAGAGGCCGGAACACCGATGCCGAGCTTTTTCGGCTATATTATAAAATATTCGCTGGTCTTTTTGATCCCGACTTTTGTAATCGTGACATTTGTGTTCTTTTAAGAAAATTTGATTTACTTAGAATGGTATCCCTAAAAACGGAGCGTATCCGTAATGGAAAGAGTGCTCAAATCCAATATCGCGATCGTTGGCGGCGGCAATTTTTGTAAAAAAATTCTAGCATTGCTGCTGAGCGATCATTTTGAAAACAGTCGCCCGACAATCTTGGGTGTCGCCGATATCGACGAGCAGGCTGAAGGACTGGTCTATGCTAAAGAGAGAGGAATATTTACAACCCATAATTTCCGTGAGTTTTATGCCCATAAGAATTTGCAGATTCTGTTGGAGCTGACTGACGATACCGAGCTCGGGGGCATTATCAGCCGGGAAAAGCCCGATGGTGTCGAGCTCATTGATCACGTGGTCGCACGCAATGTCTGGAGCGCTCTTCAGGTGGAAGCCGAAAAGAGAACTGCGTTGAAGGAACTGCGCAAAAACAACTTCGATCCCGCGGAAATTGACAGGCTATTCGAAAAATTCGCCGATCGCCTGGCAGATGTCCTCAGAGAAAGAGGCGATCGCTATGTTGAGATCGAAAAAGGATTAATCAAAAGCGAAAGGGCCCTGTCTCAAATCATCGAGGGCAGCACGATCCCCACTTTCGTGTTGAATATGGAACATGTGGTCACCCACTGGAATAAGGCCATGGAAAAGGTTACCGGAATCAAAGCTGAAACCATGGTTGGTACCTCCCGGCCAGCGATAGCATTCTGGGGGGAAGAACGCCCCACCATGGCCGACGTTATCCTTGATCAGATTGGTGAAGACGAAATAAGAAAATTGTACGGCGAGCAATGGCGCAAATCCACCCTGATCGAGGAAGCTTACGAAGCCGAAGTGTTTTTTCCACGCATGGGAGAAAGCGGCAAATGGTGCTGGTTTACGGCAGCGCCCATCAAGGCGCCGGACGGCAGCATCGTCGGTGCCATTGAGACGCTCTGGGACAAAACCGAAGATAAAAAAGCCGAAGAAGAGCGCGAACAGCACACCCGGGAACTGACAACCCTGTGTTCGATCTATACGGCCTTGAATGCGCCATTGGACCTGGATGAGAGAATCAGCCAGTCGGTACAGGAAGTCATGGATTTTCTATCAGCCGACGGTCTGTGCATTTATTTAATGGAAGATGACGCCAAGTACCATTTACGATACTGCGACGGCCTGTCCGAACGGGTCTACCAGAAAATACAGGCAGCCGATGAGAACAGCGTGATTCAGCGGGTGGCCGACACCAACGAGTTTATGATCTATGAAGATCTGCCCGATGACTGCCCCGATGAAATCTGCCTTTTTGAGGAAGAAAAGCTTGTATCGCTGGCTTATATCCCCATCAGCAGCAAGGAGCGGGGCGCATTTGGCGTCATCCGCATCGGCAGCAAAAATCCCGGCCACTTTACGCGTGACCTCAAAA
>JASFGH010000409.1:0-4261 GCA_050123865.1 Desulfobacterales bacterium
CAATCGTACTCATTTTTCTGAACATCAATGCATTATGATGAATTCAAATCAAGGAGATAGATCATGGCTTATACATGTAAAAATTGCGGTGCGGTTGCCAATGCACCCGGACATCTTTGCAATCCGTGCGGCGATAAGGCCAAATGCAGTTTCTGCGGGGCGACCGAAACGGATCACACCCATCAGTGCAAAGACAAACTGGCAGCTATGAAATTTGTATGTGGCGGCTGCGGGCGCGTAGCAATGGAGCAAGAACATCTTTGTAAGCCGACACCCATTGCATAGATCCCAAACAACCAAAGGACGGCTTTAAGAGGCCGTCCTTTCTTTGTTGAAAAATAGAAGAATCTGACCCATAAATAAATCCATTAAATGACAAATGATCCATGAACGAAAAGCCCCTTACATTTGAACAGGGCCCCATCCGACCGCCCAATGAAGCGCGCAGCCTGCTGCTGCGTTTGACGCGCAACTGTCCCTGGAACCAGTGCCTGTTCTGTCCGGTCTACAAGCGCGCTAAATTTTCTCTGCGCACCGTCGATGAAATCAAACAGGATATTTTAGCGGCAAAGCAAATGGCCGATGAGATCAAAGCGCTTTCGGCTAAACTGGGGCACAACGGCGCTGTCAATGATGCCGTGATCAGCACCATCTTCAATCAACCCGCCTCCAACCAATATCGCAGTATTGCTGCCTGGCTGTATCATCAGACGGATGCCTGTTTTTTGCAGGATGCCGATAACCTGATCATGAAAACAAAGGATCTGGTGGCGGTTTTGCAGTTTCTAAAACAACAGTTTCCGCAAATTAAAAGGGTGACCACTTATTCCCGATCCCGAACCGTTATTCGCAAATCCGTGGAGGCATTAAAACAAATCCGCAAAGCCGGCCTGGATCGCGTTCATATCGGCCTGGAAAGCGGCTATGATCCGTTGTTAAAGCTGATGAAAAAGGGTGTTACCGGCGCACAGCATATTGAAGCCGGAAAACGGCTACTGGCAGCCGGAATGGAGGTGTCTGAATATGTGATGCCTGGCCTGGGCGGCCAGGAGATGTGGCGTGAACATGCCATTGAAACCGCCAAAGTGCTCGATCAAATCAATCCCCATTATATCCGGCTTCGCAGCCTGCGGGTACCGGACCACGTACCGCTGCACAGCCGGCTGGAGGATGGCAGCTTTACAATGCAAACCGATGATATGCTGGCCGAAGAAATCGGGCTTTTCATACAAACTCTGGATGGCATCACCAGCACAGTAACCAGTGATCATATCATGAATCTGCTCGAAGAGGTCAGCGGCAGGCTGCCTGATGATAAGGAAAAAATGCTGGCTGTCGTTCGGGCCTATCAGGAACTTTCGGAAAGCGACCGCCTGATTTACCGCGCCGGCCGCCGCGGTGGTGCCTATCGCTCGACCGATGATTTAAAGCGTGATCCGACGACCTATCAAAAAATCAAAAACCTGATTCAAACGGTGCAGCAAGAGGAAGGCTCGCAGGGGATCGAAAGAATGATCTCTGAAATGGTCGACCGGTACATTTGACGGCGCCCGATTCTGCTGCTGATAATTCATTTAACTGCTATCAATGGGTGGACAGACAAATTCCTCGCTTCCCTCAAATTGAATCTTTCTGGAGAACATAGTAATGGAATCCATTCGCATCCTGGGAACTGGCTCCCATGTCCCGCCAAAACGGCTGACCAACGATGATCTGCAGAAAATGGGGCTGGACACCACCGATGAATGGATCCGCAAGCGCACCGGCGTGGCGGAAAGAAGAATAGCAGATCCGGATGTCACGGCAGCCGACCTGGGGTGTGCCGCCTCCCAGAAGGCATTAAAAGCAGCTGGCCTGACGGCCAAAGACATCGACTTAATTATCATGGCCACCATCACGCCGGATACGTGCTGTCCGTCGGCCGCCAACTGGCTGCAGGCCAAACTGGACGCCCCCCAGGCAGTGACTTTTGATGTCACGGCAGCCTGCTCGGGCTTTATTTTCGGTTTAAACGTGGCCGAACAGTACCTCAGAAACAAAAACAGCAAAAGGGTCCTTGTGGTGGCTTCCGAAATTATGACCCGAACCCTAGATTGGACGGATCGATCAACCTGCATCCTGTGGGGCGATGGTTCCGGAGCCGCCGTGCTGACGCTTGGAACAGAGGGCCACGAGCTGCTTTCCAGCCACATCCACACCGATGGCGCCAACGGCCAGGACCTGCTGCTGCCCGGCGGCGGTTCCAAAACCACCCCAATTTGCCATGAAAGCGTCGAAGAGGGCCGTCACTACCTGAACATGATCGAAGCCAATTTGAGTTTTCGCGTGGCCGTGCGCCACTTTATCGATGCTATAAACGAGGCCCTCGAATCCAACAATTTAAATGTGGCCGATGTCGACTGGTTCATTCCCCATCAAGCCAATATTCGCATGTTCCAAAATATTGCCCGATCGTTAAAGATCCCCTTTGAGCGCTTTTACCTGACGCTGCAAAAATATGGTAATATCTCCTCAGCCTCGTGCGCCATTTCTCTGGATGAAGCCGTGCGGGACGGCAGCATAAAGGTCGACGATTTAATCTGCTTGCCGGTTTTCGGAGGTGGGTTGACCTGGGGCAGTGCGTTGATACGATGGTAGTGTTATTGATATCCGATGGTTTTTTTCACTTGATTCACAATTTGCCCTGCAACATAGGTAATTTCGTTGACTTTCAATCCGTAAGCCGCAATCGCCATTACGGCCAGAAAGGTGGCGCCGGTCAGGGCAATGACCAACAGGCTTCCAGCAAAAGTCGCCGTATCAATCCCATTCAACAAATTGGCCTTGAACCACACAAGCAACGGGCCCAGTATTGCGCTGAGAACAATCATCTTCGCATAAAACACATACACCTGCCGACTTGCGGTATTGGCGCTTCTTTTGTTCCACAACATGTAAAGCACAAGCACCTGCAAGATCTCCGAAAGCGAAATCGCGATGGCGATTCCCCTTGCGCCAAAGAATCGCAACCCTACAAGGTAAAAAGGAAGGCTCAGCAAAACGGCGATGCTACCATAAACGGCGGGAAATAGGGTGTTTTGCGTCGCATAAAACGCTCTGGGAACAATTGTGTAAGCCGCAAGGGCAAACGCGCCCACCAGCAGATAAATCAGGATATCAGCTGTAAGAGCGGTTGCCGCGGCATCAAATTGGCCGCGTTGGTATATGATCGAAACCACCTCGTTTCTTAACACCATGAGTAACACCGAAACCGGTATGACCAGCGCCAGGTAGCGCAGGGTGTTGTTCAACAGGTGGTTCATTTCCTCTAAATTGTTATCAGCCACCAGTCGTGCCAAAAATGGATACACCGCAGTTCCAATGGCCTGCCCGAATAGAGCGACCGGTATGAGCATAATCTTCAGGGCATAATTGATACCTGAAATTCCGCCCGGTGGAAGATATGATCCGAAAATCCTGAAAAAGAATTCCCGTGAAAACGTCATCGTCAGGCCGAGCATAAGCGGAAGCGTCAAAACGATGTATTTTTTAAGATCCGGATGCCTGACGTCAAATGAAAGCCCACACTTCATACCGACCCGTTTAGCGCCTGCATACTGGATCATAAAATTGCATGCAGCTCCGCTTAAAACGCCCCAGGAAAAACCGAGCATTCCGAAACGCCCTCCCAGAAGGACCCCTCCCAGGATGATACACAGGTTATAGACAATCGGAGACAGGGCCGGTATGGTAAATTTTTCTTTGGCATACTGGACGGCCATTAAAAGTCCTGATGCGAAAAAGAAAAATTGAGCCGGAAGAATGATCCGGGTCATACGAATTACCGTTCTTCTTAGCTCCGGATCGTCAATACCCGGTGCTAGTGCCGAAATTATTTCAGCGGCATAGACTTCAGCGATGCAGATGAGAAATATCAGCATCAGCCCAAAATTCGATAAGATGATAGAAAGTACATGCCATCCCCCTCTCTCATTATTCTTGGAAAGGTAGCGTGAAAAAATCGGAATAAACGTAATGGAAAGAAAACCACTGGCCAGAACATGATTTAATATTTCAGGAATTAAAAAGGAAAGCTGGTAGGCATCAACATCCCGCCCGGCGCCCCTGAAGTAGGCAATCACCATTTCCCTGACCAATCCAATTAGATTGCTCAGCAAAACCGATGCCATCATTATTACTGAAGCAATTCCAACTTTCTTGTAGATTGAAGGCGACATGCGGGTTGCCTGTTTGATTGGGGGTTCACTTTAATTCAGCCGCA
>JASFGH010000410.1:0-4260 GCA_050123865.1 Desulfobacterales bacterium
TCCAGACCCTGGTTTTCGGCGAAGTAATCGCAGAAGGCACACCCGACGAAATTCAAAATAATCCCAAGGTTATTGATGCCTATCTGGGCAAGGAGATCGTAGAGTAATGTTGTTATCCATTGAAGCGTTGCGTGTTTCCTATGGCAATATTAAGGCCTTACACGGACTGAATTTTGAAATTGATGAAGGCGAGATCGTCTGTATTATTGGTGCCAATGGCGCCGGTAAAAGCACAACGCTTAAAGCCATTTCCCGCATGGTTCCGGCTGATGAAGGTTCGCGGATGACATTTCAAGGCAAGGATTTGCTTGAATACGCTGCCGATAAAGTCGTCAGTCAACTGGGAATTTCACATGTTCCCGAGGGCCGACGTCTGTTTGATAATTTAACGGTCATGGAGAATCTGAAACTGGCCTGCTTTGCCCGTAAAGATAACGATCAGATTAGAGAAGATATCCAGCGGGTCTTTTCAATTTTTCCGCGTCTGGATGAACGGCAGCTCCAGAAGGCCGGAACACTCAGCGGTGGTGAACAGCAAATGCTGGCGGTCGGCCGGGCGTATATGAGCGGTCGTAAGGTCATGCTGCTGGATGAACCCTCCATGGGCCTGGCGCCGCTGTTGATGATGAGCATGTTTGATGCCCTCAACGAAATTAATAAGGAGGGAACGACGATATTGCTGGTCGAACAAAATGCGAGACTGGCTCTACAGTTTGCCCAGCGCGGCTATGTGCTCGAAAACGGCAATCTGGTTTTAGAAGGGGCTTCGGATGAGTTGCTGGAGGATCCGGAAGTTAAGAAAGCCTATCTCGGCGGCTAAAACTGCGACCCAAATCCCCATCTTTTACCCAATACCTGTTTTACTCGTCCTCGAACTGCGCTTGCGTACTATATGTACGCGGCGCTTTTTCTCCTCCTCGCGCCTTTTGAACTCATTAATGTAATTAGATCAAGACGTGAAATCCCGCATTTTGCGGGAGGTCTCCGGCAAAAGCAGAGAATTTGGGTCGCAGTTTACCTTTCGTTATTTATTTTCGCAGGCCTTTTGAGCACCTTAATATAAAAAAATAAGATGCGAAATCCCGCAATTTGCGGGAAGTTTGGCAGCAATTGGATTACTTCTTATCTGAACCTTCCTTTTCGTTGCTTTCTTTTTGCAAGAATTCTGTTGGGTCTTTCATAATCTGCTGCGCCTGGCTGTCGGGTAACAGAAACGGATAATCGCTGCCGGATGAGATCGCCGGATAAGCTTCGGCATCTTTTTCAAGCTTGGCAAAGATGTTCAGCCTATGTTCCTGGACCCCATCTAATTTCACCGTGTAGATCGGCTCTGTAAATGAATCCTTGTTGCGGTCATCGATGTAACCGGTGCATTTGAGACTGTCCAGAGTGGTCAGCAGGCGATTGAGGTTCTGATCGTTGACTTTTTTTCCGTTACGATCCTGCCATTCAAATTTTGCGTTAGCCGGCTGGGGCGTTTCCGGCTTCTCGGGCTGCGACGCGGTCGGCTCGATCGGGACCTCGTTGCGGACCAGTTCTATTGATGCCTGGCCTTTGGTAATCTGAACTGCCTGAATGTCGTCGGCTTTAAAGGATAAAACAGCGCGGTCGCGCAGGCTGTCGGGGGTCTGCTCAAATTTAGTGCGAAAATTATCGTTGGCGTGATATACACGACTGTCATCGGCCAATTTAACAAAGGTGTGCCGAAATGAAGGCGCGGCCTTTCCAATATCCAGATCTCGCATGAGCGCATCTTCTTGCCAGGCTCTGGTGGTGATGCGCTTGGCCGGATGTAAATCATAGCGCTGGTAATCCTTTGACTCTGAAACCAGAGCTGCCAGGGAAAGGGTTTCGAAAACGGCAAGCATACTGTCAACCTTGCTGCTGTCGGCCAGATATCCCTTGGGCGCAAGGTACCACTGATTGTCTTTCTTTTTTAATATGATCGCATCCCCCTCTTTTGAAATTTCAATCTTCGTAATTTTGCCGCGATCTAGACCGGTCAGCTCAGGCAGCTGGTAATGCGTGCGGTCGGTGCTGCGCGTCGCCAGATAGACGGATAAGCCGACAATGATCAGAAGAAGGATGATGTATTCTTTCTTTATCTTCATTTTTGCGTTTCTCATTTGCAGGTTAAAAAATTCTACACTCTGGATTCTTCCGAAAGGTTTCAGGTTTCAGTGTTCATATTTCAGAAGACAGAGAACAGAAAACAGAGGACAGATGATCATTCAAAACGCGATGGATAGCTGCATCAATCCAAATACTTTATGTCTGTTTTTTCTGGCATCTGACTTCTGACCTCTGGTCTCTGATACTAACGGTCCATGAACATCATTTGAATATTCTTTTTGCGTGTGTGTCGGCGGAACCAGACGGCAATGCCGAAAAGCACCACCAGCGCCGGCAGACCAACAATATTCAACGTTTTAACAAATGTTCGGGTCGAGGCCGCAGCATCATCCAGCGGATTCAAGCGTTGCTGTTTTCCGCGCATGATGGCGATGTCTTCGCGTCCGTTCAGGTAATCGATGACATTCAGGATGTAGGTTGCATTCGGTCCCCTGCCGCCGGCGTCCAGCAAATTGTCTCGGAGCATATCGCTGGAGGCCATCAAAAAGATTTTTCCGGGTTTGCCTTTGGGCAGAAATTGACCACTGGCCGTAATCTTGGAAAGATCAACCGTGGTTTCCTGACCGGCTGGCCGGCTTTGTTCATTCTGCCGATCTTCCTGGCTGTCTGTCTCCTTGACCGTACTTTCATCCGCTTGCTTTACCGGTATGGGTTTATCGGCAAAATAACTCGGAAATTCACCGGTAATCAAATACGCCAGCGCTTTGCTTTGCATTTCGTCTTTTGATTGGGGCGGCTGGATAAACATCGGATTCAATGTAATCCTGCCACGCATCTCCCATGATTTGTCCGAGGAGGATATCAATCGGATGGCTTTAAGACCACTATCATTCAGGCGCTGGGCATCGAGCTCCAGGGGAGATATTTTCAACGTAATCATGCCCTTGATGTTTTTCATAAATTTCAGCTCTTTATTGATATGCCGGTTTTTAATGATCGGCGCATAGTAAATAGATCGCTGACCACCACCCAACTGGGCCGGTAATTCCTGCTGAAAGCAATTTTCGTCCATGACGTACGATTCTTTTATGCGAATCCCGTAGTGGTTCAGAAGTTTTTCCAGCCCGGTATCCAAAGGAACGAAAACCGCTTGCTGGCCGCCTAAACTTCTGCCCTGTTGATTGGCGGGTTGAACTTCCCGGAAGCGGTCCAGAAACAGGATCAGGTTCTTACCTTTCATTAAAAACTGATCGATTTGAAACAGAGCGGAGTCGGAAAAGGGTTCTGTCGGACGGGCAATGACGATGGCGTTGAGATTATCCGGTATAGCCTCCTGGTCTACATCGACCGGTTTCAAGGTGTAGTTTTGCGAGATGAGTGTTCGAAAGTTTAAGACTGCATCCGGATTCTGCCGGATATTTTGGCCCGGCGGCGAGATACCACCAATATCCAGTGTCCCATGGCCCTCGACAAAACCCAGATCCTGATTGATATCGATCAGGGCTTCCATGTTGCGGTTAATTTGTTCTTCTACTTCTGCGGACGTCATCAATTTATACTGGGTGCCGATGATCGGAATCTGAATCACCTGCAGCAGCGGAACCACAATGGAGCGTTCACCAAATTTCATTACCATCCCGATGGAACCGGTGCCGGGTGGGATGGTGCCTTTGTCCAGAGCCGGCCATTTGACGGTCATGATTTTATATTTTTTGACATCTGCGGCCAGAGATTCTTCTGCTGTGGGATCCAGGAATTCAAATGCGAGTTTGTTGTAACTTTTCTGATTGAGCCGCTCGACCGTATTTTCCAGTGTGTCGGGGAATTGCGCCAGTTTGTTCAGGCCGACATATGGAGCGATCTGATTGAGCGAAGATGACAGAAACAGTTTGATGTAAATTTTATCCCGCAGACCCAACAGGGCGCTGATCTTGTTGTTTAGCTTCTGGATGGCCGTGGTGAGTTTATATTCGAGTCCCTCTGTGGTGGTTATGGTCGGAATACGCTCGATTAGATCGCCGTGGATAACAACCAATCCCATGTAAGCGCGTTGAAATTTGACTTCATCTTTTTCAATGGCCTGAATTTGGACGGGATGAATTCCATAATTATTGGCGAGCCTTTGATTCTCCTGTTTCTCTTCAGACAATTCGCCTTCTTCAGCACTGACATCGTGAAAGCTATAAT
>JASFGH010000411.1:0-4243 GCA_050123865.1 Desulfobacterales bacterium
CTGGCATCAGTGGGCGGCCCAGAGAATCTATTGCCCGTTTTGTGAAAATAAGGATAACAAAACCTTACATTATTTCTTCAGTGAAAAAGAAAAAAACTATCGGATCGATGTTTGTGAAAGCTGTCAAACCTATATGAAAGCTATCGACCAGCGCACCACCGACCGAATTATTTATCCGCCGCTGGAATTCGTTGCTAGTTTGCATCTGGACATCAAAGCGCAGGAAATGGGTTTTAGGAGTGGTATTCAGCTAACGCTTCAGTAGTTCAGGTTTCAGCAAAAGGCCCTGAAATCCATCTACTGGCCTTGAAACCTACTTGCCGGTCGTTGCACCGCGATGATATGAGAGCAAAGTGCGACACGACGGTCCCTGACACCTGACACCTGAAACCTTTATTTTAGTTGAGCCTATGAACGTCGGTTACATATCCGAAGCGATAATAAGCCATCTAAAACGAAAGATACTGGCAGTCAGTTTGGGGCTGCTCCTGATGGCATTAATATCTCTAGCGGCCAATGCCACAGACCAGAAAGCGAGCGGCAACCTGTTGCAAAATGCAGGTGCGCCCAAGGATGAAGTGGTTCAATTGGAGCCCGCCTGGTCGGTGAACCGAGCACGCCCCGGAGATACGGTGGCCTTGGCCGTTGTGCTCGATATAAAGGACGGTTTTCATATCAATGCTGATGTCGGTCAAATCCAGCCATTTGAGAATTTCAAACCCTATCCTACCAAACTTCAGGTTTTTGCAGCCACCGACGGCGTTACCATTGCAAGTGCCAGATTCCCGCAAGCCAAACCGTTTAAGGTAGAATACGCCAGCGGAGACCTCATGTCGTTTGACGGTCGCACAATTATCACCCTTTCGATGAAATTGGATGAGCAAATACCTTTGGGGTCCTTTGGCTTGGATATCCAGGTAGAATATCAGGCCTGTTCTGATCGCTTCTGCCTGCTTCCCGAAAAGAAAAAGCTGAACCCAACCCTGGCGGTGGTTGAAGCCGGTACGCCGGTAACCCATGTCAATTCAGAGCTTTTTGCTAATCTGGAGGCCGGCGCAGACGTTTCAGGAACTGGCGGAATTAATTTTAGCCTGTTCGACTGGGAATTCTCAATCAATCCAGCGTTGGGGATGGGACGTATCATGTTGCTCCTGGTGGCGGCTTTCGGCGGAATGTTGCTGAACTTAACACCATGCGTCTTGCCGTTGATACCGATTAAAATTATCAGCCTGGCGCATGCTGCCGAGGACCGCCAAAGATGTTTGCTGCTGGGGCTGATGATGTCGCTGGGCGTGCTGGCATTTTGGGGCGTCCTGGGCATCCTGATTGCCATCGTCAGTGACTTTACCGCCACCAACCAATTGTTCCAGTATCCGCTTTTTACCATCCTGGTGGGTACCATCATCGGGATCATGGCATTGGGGATGTTCGGCTTCTTTTCGCTTCGCCTGCCCCAATTCATTTATATGATCAACCCGCAGCAGGAAAGCCTGCAAGGCTCATTTGCCCTGGGCATTCTGGCCGCGGTTTTGTCAACACCCTGCACCGCGCCTTTTATGGGCGCCGCCGCTGCCTGGGCCGCCACGCAACCCCCGGTGATCACCCTGACAACTTTTGCCGCCATTGGCGGCGGTATGGCCCTGCCGTATTTGCTGCTCTCGGCGTTCCCCAATTTGGTCAACCGGATGCCCAAGGCCGGACCGGCAAGTGAGCTCATCAAGCAGGTCATGGGCCTGTTTATGCTGGCAGCGGCTGCCTATTTTTTAGGGGTCGGCATCAGTGCTCTGCTGAGTTCACCGCCCAATCCACCAAGCAAAATGTTTTGGTGGCCGGTGATGGTTCTGGTGTCGGCTGCAGGCGCCTGGCTGGCCTTACGGACACTGCAACTGGCTTCCAGAAATGTAACGAAAACCATTTTTGTCGGTCTGGGCCTCATTTTGATTGCCGTACCCATCTGGGGTGCGGTGCGACTGGCAGATAAGGGCCCGATCGACTGGATTCATTATACCCCCGAACGCTTTGAAGCGGCCATCGGCCAACAAAAGGTCGTCATGATGGATTTTACAGCCGAATGGTGTTTAAACTGCAAGGCACTCGAGGAAGGTGTTCTGCATGATCGCCGAATAGTCACTGCCCTGGCAAAAACAGATGTGGTACCCATGAAAGTTGACATTACCGGCAACAATCCGGACGGTAAGGCAAAACTCAAGGAAGTCGGCAGCCTGACCGTACCGCTACTGGTTGTTTTCTCGCCCGCTGGCCAGTTGGTGTTTAAAAGCGATTTTTATACAGTCGAACAGGTGCTGGGAGCGATCAAGCAAGCACAAGCGGGACAAAAAACAAAATCATGAAAAGTTGGCGCCCAATTCTGGTGGTAATGTTGCGAGTTACGGGTTACGGGTTGCGTGTTGGAATACTGAAATACAGATTGACGAATTGTAAGCAAACTCAACGCCTAACCCGAAACCCGGAACGCGAAACGCGTAACCTGCAACACGCAGCGCAAAACATCTATAAATCTAATAAACTCCGGATCTTCTTTTCCAGATCCCTTTCGGAGCGCTTTCCCGGCAGCTTTTCGATAACCTGGCCGTTTTTTACAAAATAAATCATGGGGATGGCAAATATGGAAAATTTTTTAACAGCGGATTCTCCATACCAGTAAACCGGAAAACCCACCTTCAGTCTGTCAATAATCGGCTGTATCGCCCGGGGTCCTTCGATATCAATGCTGATGCCGATAAATTTTAATCCCTGCGGATTATACTTTTTGTATAACCGATTTAATGCCGGCAACTCATCGATACAGGGTCCACACCAGGCCGCCATAAAGGTGATCACCATTTTATCGTTGCGGGACCGGACCAATTCATCAAGTGCCGCTTCAGAGATCTTTTCAACGGTAACGCCGACATTCGCATCGACATTGATACTGGCAAACAAAATTACGAGTAAAACTGCAGGCCATATGAGCATTGGTCGAATCAGAATCATTTAGGCCATCCTGTGTAGTACGTTAATATGGTTTAAATTTTATAGCTTACAAAATGTATTTTCAAGACAGCTTTTTTTATTGGTTCATTTTTTCTAACGTGGTCGCACACTGCGCCAGGTCCGGTCTGACATTGATATCGGAGACCTGAATATCTTGAATGATTCCCTTTCTATCAATAAATATCAAGGCCCGCTCGGTAACTCCGCTGGACCGCAACACGCCATATTTCTTAGCCACTGCACCGTGCGGCCAGAAGTCACTCAAAACGGGAAACCACAGGTGGCCCATTTGCTTCGTCCAGGCATAAAGCGTGGGGATGTTATCCACTGTAATGCCGAGTAAAACCGCATCGTTTTCATCAAACATCTGCTTGACAATGTTATACCCAGGCCACTGGTCTGAACAAACCGGCGTCCAGGCTGCCGGAACAAATGAAATGACCACATGTTTTTTGCCCCGGTATTGGCTCAGCGTAATGTTGTCCCCGGATACCGAAGGCAGGGTAAAATCCGGCGCCAGGTCACCGACTTTGACTTTGAGGGTACTGTCAATCGGCTTTAATTGGCCTGGATTATAAATATTTTCCTTAAAAGCCTCTGAGGCAGCATCTGCATTCGCCATATTTAGAACAATGATCAGTCCGGCGATAATGGATATAATGATGAATTTTTTCAATGATATCACCTCCACATCATAATCCTGAATCCTTGAGTAATTTCTTCAGGAGATGATCAGCATCTTTGCCACCGCCCACTTGGGAGTAGAAGACCCGGTGGCTGCCGTCCTTCTTTATGCGTATGCAAATAAAAAAAGGTGTTCGTACTTCCCCGATCTTTTGATGAATTGAAAAATTGCCATCCGGGAACAAAGGAAACGGAATATTATATGTCTTTTTAAAGTAACCGACCTCGAATGCCGAGTTGCCGGCACCGATACCCAATAATTTGACTTTGCCTTTCAGGCGCCCATCGCTTTCGATTTTGCGATACATCTCATTGACAGAGGGAGCCTCCCTCTGACAGTAAGGTCAATACATACTAAATATCTGAACGATGACAACGTCGGCTTTGATTTCCGGAATGGAAAAGGCCTCTTTGCCGGCGACCCCCAAATAGCTCTGGTGATCAACATTTTTGGGTGCCGCAAGGGAAAAATCGGGCAACACCCCACCAACGGCGGGTGGTTGGGAACCAGCGCCCGAGAAACCGATATTCAGCAACAGAACGCCCATCAGTACGGCTACCGTTT
>JASFGH010000412.1:0-4183 GCA_050123865.1 Desulfobacterales bacterium
TTTCGAAAACAGATCGCCCCAGACCGATAAACCGTATGGATGTTTCATGGCTGCTATCGCCCTCTCCCGAAACCATGTGTTTTGCACGGTTATTGTACAGCAGTACCTGGCCCTCGGGGTTGCAAACAATCACCCCTTCAGGCAACTCGGACATAATCGCCGCCAGGATATTCTTCTCTTCCTCCGATTGGGCCCTGGCACTGTTAACCCGACCCTCGATATCATTTAACAGGGATTCGTAATGCGCCGCCCCTTCGTTTAAGCGATCGCAAAGCTGTTGAATCTCAGCGGCGCCAGCAATCTCAAAGCGGTGGGAGGGATTGGTGGGATTAACCAATGAAACTTGCTCGGTAATTTTACGCAACGGCCGGAGGTATTTGCGCAAAATGAAATCCAAAAACAAGGCACCGCTCAGCAGCAAAAGCACGGCCAGGACAAGAAGCGGTCCGAAATGATCCTTTATGATGCGCAGGAGAAGGGTGAGCGCTTCGGGAGATAGCTGAGTTTTAAACCAGACTGCGAAACCAATGCATATGATCAACCAGGCTGCAACGGATAGCGCAATCGCCTGCCAGAATTTATGTCCCCGTCTTTTCATGCGTATTTTCTAAAAGCTCTTTGACCTTGGCAACAACTTCTGCATTCGAAAACGGTTTGATTATGTAGGCGTCCGCCCCGAGTGCCATACCCTTGGCAATTTCAACCTCGCGGCCCTTGGCTGTCAGAAAAATAATCTTTACATGTCTAAAATCAGGATTCAAACGCACGATTTCACAGACTTCATATCCATCTATTCCGGGAAGCATGATATCCAACAGGATGAGATCCGGCTTGTATTTCAAGATAATATCAAGCGCATCCTCGCCATTCTTGGCAATAATGACATTATAGCCCTGCTGCTCCATTAAAAATTGGATCGGAACGACAATGCTGGGCTCATCATCTACGATGAGTATTTCTTTAGGCATAATGATACCACTTTATTCTTTTCTGGCTTTGGCGTAGCCGATGCCAGTGAGCGCTTCCTCCATTTCGTCCAGAATAGCAGGATCATCGATGGTCGCCGGCGCATTATAGGGCGTATTGTCGGCGATTTTCTGAATGGTGCCCCGCAAAATTTTACCGGAGCGCGTCTTCGGCAGACGCTTGACTACTGTGGCGGTTTTAAAAGAAGCCACCGGTCCGATGCGATCGCGAACCATCTGGATGACTTCAGCAATAATCTCAGCCGAGTCACGTTCGACACCGGCATTCAGCACCAGGAATCCAACGGGAACCTGTCCCTTGAGTTTGTCTTCCACCCCTAAAACTGCGCATTCGGCCACATCCGGGTGATCCGCCAAAACTTCCTCCATGGCGCCGGTGGACAAACGGTGACCGGCAACATTGATAATGTCATCGGTGCGGCTCATTACAAAAACATAGCCTTCATCATCAATATAACCGGCATCCGCGGTTTTGTAATATCCGGGAAATTCCTCCATGTAAGCCGCCAAAAAGCCCTCATCATTGTTCCACAGTGTAGGCAGCGTGCCCGGCGGCAACGGCAGTTTGGCCACCAGGGCACCGATTTCGCCAGATGCAACCGCTTGGGTGTTCTCGTCGACTACCTGCAGATTCCAGCCCGGAGCCGCTTTGGTGGGCGAGCCTTCCTTGACCGGAAAATGGTGCAGCCCCAGGCAGTTGCCGGCGATGGCCCAGCCGGTCTCTGTCTGCCACCAGTGGTCGATGACTGGAACGTTGAGGCTATTTTCAGCCCATTTTAGGGTATCCGGATCCGTGCGTTCACCGGCCAGGAAAAGCGCCTTAAAATTAGACAAATCGTAATTTTTCATCAGCTCTGCTCTGGGATCTTCGCGCTTGATGGCGCGAAATGCCGTCGGCGCCGTAAACATGACTTTGACATTATGTTCGGAGATCACGCGCCAGAAAACTCCGGCATCCGGTGTTCCTACCGGTTTGCCTTCGAATATAATCGTGGTGCATCCTTTCAATAATGGCCCATAAACAATATAGGAGTGGCCCACAACCCAGCCCACATCCGAAGCCGCCCAGTAGACGTCACCGGCTTCCACATTGTAGATGGCACCCATGGTCCATTTCAGGGCAACCATGTGCCCGCCGTTGTCGCGCACCACGCCTTTGGGCACGCCGGTGGTCCCGGAAGTATACAGGATATACAGCGGATCGGTGGCCGCCACCGGCACACAGTCGTGCGGCTGGGCCTTGGCTATCACATCATCCCAATCCAGATCCTGCCCGTCGATCATCGCGGCAGTTTCCATGGGCCGCTGTTTGATAATACAATAATTCGGTTTGGCGTCGGCCATATCAATGGCCTTGTCAAGCAACGGCTTATAGGCGATAACCCGTTTGACTTCGATACCGCAGGAAGCGGACACAATCACCTTGGGCTTGGCATCATTAATGCGCACCGCCAGCTCTTTGGCGGCAAATCCACCAAAGACCACGGAATGCACAGCGCCGATACGGGCACTGGCCAGCATGGCGATCAGGGCCTCAGGGATCATCGGCATGTAGATCAGGACCCGATCGCCCTTGGTCACGCCCAGGGCGGCCAGAGCGCCGGCAAACTGAGCCACCTCGTCCCGCAGCTGGTTATAGGTGAATTTTTTGATGGTATCGGTAACCGGGGAGTCATAAATTATCGCATTTTGTTCACCCCGGCCGTTTTCGATATGAAAGTCCAGCGCATTGTAGCACGTGTTCATTTCCCCGCCGCTAAACCAGCGAAAAAAGGGTTTGTTGGTATCATCGAGAACCTTGTCCCACTTTTTGTACCAATGGCAGTCTTCGGCTGCCGCCCCCCAGAAACCGTTCGGGTCTTCGATGGATTGGTTGTGGGCGATTTCATAAGGGTTTGCCATGATGTATTCTCCTTTGCTCGAATGGTTGAGCGCTAGGTTTCAGGTGTCGGGTGTCGGAAGTAAGCCTGTAATCAGATGTCGGTCAACTCTTCGCAGGTCGAAATTAGATTTGGTGCTTCATCTTCAGTTGTCTGTCTTCTGTCGCCTGACCTCTGTTCTCTGAAGTCTGACACCTGACACCTGAAACCTGAAATGGGTTCTTCCGTTTCAAATGGGATCCGGTATTTCCATATTAGATTCCAATTATGAATCTTTTACCTTTTGCTTTAAAAATTCCAGATGGCGGCGGATGCCTTTGTCGGTATTGGGCTCGTTACTGAAAAGGCGTTTTAAAAATCCCGGCGGATCATCGATCTCCGGATCCAGCTCGAGCCCCTTTTCATAATCTGCAATTGCCTTCTCGTATTGTCCCAGGTGGCTGTAAACGGATCCCCGGTTGACATAGGCATTGGCCAGCTTGGGATCGATTTCAAGCGCCTTGTTGTAATCAGACAGCGCTTCTTCATAGCGCTTCAAAGTATTGAGGGCGTTAGCCCTTCCCAGATAACCGTCGGCCCGGGTCGGATCGATGCTGATGGCGCGGTTGAAGCTTTCCAAGGCTTTTTCCGGCCGATTGAGATTGAGGCTGGAAACACCGTCCAAAACAGCATCCTGATAATCTGAAACCCCCAGGCCGCAGCCGGCAACCAGGGGCACTGAAATTGCAAGAATGATTACGAGCCGGTGCATAAATACAGAGAACAGATTTCCTTTAGCGAATATTGAATACAATACCCGTTTTAGACTTGGGTTCGTTGATGTTGGGATGGGGACGAGAAGGCGCGTGCGCCTTCTCGTCCTTTTGCTATCCCATTCATCAAGGTTAAGATCTACCAGGGTCAGATACCGGATTGTCCTCGGGAGGACCCTTCGGCAACTGCCGGTTCTTCTTCATAAATATCGTGCTTCAAGGCCTCAAAGTCGGTGGTGATATTGGTCGACATTTGCAGCTTGTAGGCCAGGAACCACATCATGGCGATGCCCGCCAGCCACCAGATAATCTGCCAGATCCAGATGGACGGCATGCCGTTGGGCCAGGTCGACGGATCCTGTGGACTGCCGAAGATGGTGTTGCCAATCACACAGAACGGACCGATGGCAAACAGGAACCAGATAATGGTAAAGATCCAGCCCCATTTGATCAGCGGTTTCTTTTCTTCAGGCAGCCCGGCATGGGTTTTGATGAACTGGTGCCATTCGATGCGGAATTTATCATCCGCTTCCTTGGGCTGCGTGAAAAGGCTGATGAGGATGGC
>JASFGH010000413.1:0-4183 GCA_050123865.1 Desulfobacterales bacterium
GGCCAGTTCGTCAATGAAAGTTTCCACCGCAAACGGGTTGAAGGTGTTGCCAACCGAGCGCCAGAAACCCACCGGGATGGGCAGGTCCACATTCACACACTCAACCAGCTGGTTGGGCAGCTCGTAATCCATGTTGTTTAGGCCTTCCACCGACCAGCTATCCACCCCGTTTTCCATGCCCTGGGGAAATACGCGGCTCATGATGGACGGGGTGGCGAGTTTGTGAATCCATGCGATCAGGTTACCTGACGAATCCAGACCGGCCTGGATATGGCTTAAGCTTGCGGGCCTGAAAAAATCGTGTTTAAAGTCGTCCTCACGGGTCCAGACCACTTTGACCGGGCGTTTCATCTGCATAGACAGGGAAACCGCGTCGATTACCACGCTGACCTCGTTGCGACGTCCAAAACCACCGCCACAATAAGTGGTCATAACCTCGATCTTCTCCGGAGGCAGTCCGGTGATTTTGGCGGTGGTCATCAGGGTATTGGTCTGTCCCTGGGTGGGGGCCCAGATCCGGACGCGATCATTTTCCACATGCGCCGTGCAGTTCATGGGCTCCAGAGTGGCATGGGCAATGTAAGGGAATTTATAATGGGCTTCCAGGGTTTTGGCCGCCTGGCCCAGGGCTTTTTTGGCATCCCCTTTGGCTTCGGCAATGACCCCACTTTTGGCCAGATACTCGCGGTACCATTTGTCCAGGTTCTCATCGTTCAGATTAGAGTGGGTGCCGCCTGCCCACTTGATATTCAGGGCATCGCGGCCTTGCAGGGCGGCATAGGTGGTCTTGGCGCAGACCGCCACTTGGCCCCCCATGGGTACTACGGCCAATACCCCCGGCACAGCCTTGGCTGCGTTTTCATCAAAAGAATGCGGCCTCGCACCATAGGCTGGTGGACGGGCCACCGCCGCAATGATCATGTCGGGCACCGCAAAGTCGATGCCGAATTTCGTGCGGCCGGCAACCTTATCCGGTATGTCCAGCCGGGCCCTCTTGCTGCCGATAATACGGTAGTCCTTGGGATCCTTGAGCGGTGGTTTTTGGGGGGCCGAAAAGGAAGCCGCCTTTTGGCACAGCTGACCAAAGCGCATGCTGCGACCATCCGGATGCATCACCATACTGTTTTCAGCCTTGCATTCTGTGGGCTTGGCGCCCCATTCCCGGGCGGCCGCCTCGATAAGCATTTCGCGGGCGGATGCTGCCACGTTTCGGAAAAGGTCCCAGCGGTGGCGCAGACTGGTGCTGCCGCCGGTAAATTGACTTTTCCACAGAGGGTCCTTGAACGGTTCGCCAGCCAGAGCCTGTTTGACCTGCACATGCTCCCAAGCTGCGCCCAGTTCGTCGGCCAAAATCATGGCAATGCCGGTGTGGGTGCCCTGGCCCAGCTCGGTCTGACCCACCCAGACGGTCACGGTGTCATCAGTGGCAATCTCCAAAAAGGCATGGGGTTTAAAGGTCGCGGTCTTCCCGGCCAAACCCAGGGACACATTCACCAGGCCGCCCGGTGCTGCGCAGACGGCAATCATCAGGCCAGTGCTCTTGATAAATGTCCGACGTGTCATTTCCTTTTTCATGCGGCACCTCCTTTGGCCTTCATCTGTTTGGCCGCCTTTTTCATGGCTTTCATCACCCTGGGATGGGTCCCGCAGCGACATATCACATCATCCATGGCCTCGGCCATCTCTTCCTTGGATGCATTGGGCTCGCGGGTTAAAAAGTCGGCTGCCTGCAGGATCATGCCCGGCTGGCAATAGCCGCACTGGGGAACTTGCTCGGCAATCCAGGCCTTTTTGAGCGGGTGGTCCTCGGGCATTCCCTCGATGGTCAGGATGTCACTTCCCTGGGCGCTACCAGCGGTGATGGTGCAGGACCTTGTAGCCTCGCCGTCGATCAGCACCGTGCAGGAACCGCACTCGCCGATACCGCAACCATACTTGACACCGGTAAATCCCAGTTGGTCCCGCAAAACCCACATTAGTGGCGTCTCTGTCGAGGCATCAATGTTAAACATCTTTCCGTTAACCTTTAATGAAAACATGCGTCCCCCCTTTTTAAGTGATGCATTTAAATTTAAAAATTCCCCTATCACAAAAGTTTTAGAGTACCAAATATATTTTCACCAGTTGAAAAAGGTCTACCTTAGTTTCAAGTCGACTCTGCCATCATCCTCTTGACCCGCTTTTATTGCTGCCAATATCATCTCTCAAACGAAATGGGGCCGACGGATACCGCCAACAGTATCGATTAAACTCTCAATCACCTCGTTTACCAGACCATTATTTTCTTTGAAATGCAATTTCATCGATTCATTTCTACAGAGAAATTACATTAATAACGTTGATTTTAAAAGATAGCGATAAGACATTAAATATTGCGGATGAATCATTTATACTTTTATTACATTCTGAATCTGGAAATATTAGGGTTTAATTGTTAGACAATTGTTAAATGGCCTGGTTTACATTGATTTTGGTCTGCAGGAAATTCAGTAATATTTGGAAGAATTCAGTAGAGACATAGGAGATCGATACTGATTTTTTTATCTGCAAAATCATGCTTCTGAAGCAGCAGATGCTTTTTGCAGATTAGGCAGGGCGAATATACAATTTTTTGAGCCCTAATTTATTTAAGACTTCGTGCCTTAGCCGAAACTTTTTGATGGCGCCAAAATTATTGTATATTTCATTTGCCAGTCTGAAATTTCAACTCTCATTGAATCAACCGAAAATCGCCCTCTGAATAGCCGTTTCAATCTTAGGCTTTGGTTTCCATATATACCGATCATCAAATCTTTTTTTAGCAAATTTGTGTTTTGCATCTATGAGCCGTTCGGGCTTTTCACCCGGCAAGATTGGCTCCAGAGTATCCATCGCCAATCGAGCAGCTTTTTCTCGTTCGCCGGCATCCAGTCGACCCTTCGAATCAAAAGCCAAATACGAATATTCAGTCATCAAAATCTCAGCTGGTTTTCGATTTACCACCTTCAGCACGATCAATGCATAACGGAGTCTTTTACCTTTATATTGCATAAGGCCTTCGTCTGGATATCCTTTTATGAGTCGGTTACCGGGAATCCTCAGAAAGCAAAAAAGAAGCCGATGCCAAGAGGCTGCTGAAAAAGCGTGAAGGCGAAATCTCAAGTGGAAAGCTGCCGGGCATCTATTTTGACAAGGTACGGTTTGACGACCTGGCGGAAAACTTTTTGGCCGACTACCGGATTAACCAGAAAAAATCCCTTGCACGAGCTCAGAGAAGCGTAAAGCATCTAAGAAAGGCATTTGAAGGGATCAGGGTTATCGATATCACGACTCCACGAATAAAAGGCTATATCGAAGATCGAATGAAATGGTCCTGTAATGATTGCAATGACAAAGTTGAATCAGTGGAAGTATGTCCTCATTGTGGTAGCGATGATCTCAAATCCGGAGCCTCAAATGCAACAATAAACCGCGAGCTATCAGCCCTAAAGCGCATGTTAAACCTCGGCGTCCAGCAAACGCTGCCTAAAGTAGACAGGGTTCCGTACATTCCCATGCTCAAGGAAAACAACGTGCGCAAGGGCTTTTTTGAACACGGGGATTTTTTGGCCTTACGGGACGCCCTCCCCCCTCATTTAAAGGGATTTTCAACCTTTGCCTATAAGATTGGATGGCGGCTTGAAGAAATAGCAGCCTTGACGTGGAATCAGGTTGACCTTGATCAGGGCATTGTCAGGCTCGAAGCGGGTGAAACTAAAAATAACGAGGCCCGAACAGTTTATTTAGACGATGAGCTTAAGAATGTTTTCACTCGGCAATGGGAGCTCAAGAAAAAAGGGAAAACCTTTTTGCCCTTCGTTTTTCTAAATGAAAAGAGTACAGACCGGATAAAGCGGTTTGACAAGTCATGGAAAACAGCCTGTATAAATGCTAAAATAGGCAGACGTTTGTTTCATGATTTTAGACGGACCGCAGTCCGGAATATGATCCGATCCGGGGTTCCTGAACGTGTTGCCATGATGATCTCCGGTCACAAAACAAGGTCAGTATTTGACCGGTATAATATCGTAAGCGATACCGACCTTAAGTTGGCAGCACAAAAACAACAGATCTACCTTGAATCTCAGATGGGCACAATTTTAGGCACAATCCACGATTTTAGAACCTCCAAACAAAAAAGGAAATCGGGCTAATCACCTGACTT
>JASFGH010000414.1:0-4179 GCA_050123865.1 Desulfobacterales bacterium
ATAATGTAAGGTTTTGTTATCCTTATTTTCACAAAACGGGCAATAGATTCTCTGGGCCGCCCACTGATGCCAGCAAAAGCCGCAAAATAAAAAACGGTTGCCTTCATCTTTAAACAATGAAAAACCGGGAGCACTGCCGCATACAGGACAAAAGCCCTTCTCCCATGGATCGTCTGAACCTATATAAGATGCCAGCTGCTCGGCGCAATGAACCAGGGATGGCGTTATGCTATTGTAAGCCATAAAAGCCAGGGCCTTTTTTTCGATGCCCATGTCCTTTTCGATTTTTTCAAAATAAGCATCGTCTGAATTTAGTAGCGCCGTAAAAACAGCCTGCAGATTTAGCTCGCCGGCGGCCGTGGCATTTTGGATGGCGCGGGCGGCATCTGCCATCTCATCGTTGCCTGTTTCGGTTATCTGGCAGAGCTGTTTTAGCAGTGCGGTTGCCGCCTTCTGATCGACGACAAACTCTGATATCCCAATCAGCGAAAATTTTTCCTTGCGTTTGAGTGCCAGCGTTTCCGCGCTGATCTCTATTGGATCTAAATTGATCTGACCTTTATAATCGTCCTGGGCCACAAAAATTTTTTCGTAAAAATTCAAAAGGCCAGTATAAGCCGGTCGCTGTTTTTTAAGTGCTGCAACCGCCTGCTTAATTTGTTGGGATGTGATTGCCAGATCAACTGTCATGGGTTCTCCTTTTCTTTTATGAGCCTACCATAGCATTTATTATTAAAAAAGGGGAGCCGGTCAAACCGTTTCCCCTTTTTATTGTATTGCCGTCCGCAGTAGTGTCAAACCATATTTGACACCCAATTCTTCAATGGCCGCCACATTCGCCGCAACGCCGCCTGCCGTGAAATGCCATAGCTGGAACTTGAGGCCACAGCATGCTCATGATAAAGATGGGACGCATAAGCGACCAAAATAACAACCCGAATGTCGTCCGGATCCAACAACATGGCTTCTCGATGGGTTCTTCTCACCACCGTCAGCCGTTTTTGGGCCAGATCCAATATCTCGGCGCGCTCCCCAAAATTCATGGCACCCGTCGGGCAGGTCTTGACACAGGCCGGTTGCATCCCGGCGGCAACCCGATCATAGCACATATCACATTTAGCCAGGGTACCATCGGGGGCCTTGCGCGGAATGTTATACGGGCAAGACTCGATGATTTCATCGGCATCCAGAGTTTTAGTTGCCGCTGTGTAAATCACCGCCCCGGAGGACTCATCATAGAAGATGGCAGCCGGATCTCCGGCGGTCTCCAGGCAGGGCGCTTCGAGACAGTGGCGGCATTGGTCCGGAAAAAACAACCACCGCAACCGCCCGTCGATGACCGTCTCACGCATTCTTACCAGTTTGTAGGTATCGAAGGAGAGATCGGCCGGATTCTGGTAAGTCCCGCGATTTTCGGTTGTTTCTGCAGGCAGATCGTGCCACTGCTTACAGGCCACCTGACAGCCCCTGCAGGCCGTACATAATGTGGTATCAACAAAAAATGACTTACTCATGCGATCACCTCCTTCTATATCTTCTGAATGTTAACCATAAAGGCCTTGGTTTCTGGGATACGCGTATTGGGATCACCGGTGGAGGGCGTCAGCAGGTTGGCGCTTTCCTCTTTGCCGGTCACGGGCATGCGCCACCCATAACACCACGGAAAGCCCACCTGATGGATGGTTGTTCCGGCCACCTTAAGCGGTTGCATGCGTTTGGTGACGATTGCCGTGCATTCTAGTTTGCCTCTGGCCGAAGTGGCCAGAACCCGTTCACCGTTTTTGAGGCCCTTAAGCGCGGCCAGCTCCTCGCTGATTTCCACAAAGACCTGGGGCTGCAACTCCAGCAGCCAGGGCTGGTTGCGGGTCATTACGCCGCTCTGCCAGTGTTCCACCACTCGATAAGTGGTGCCCACATACGGATAACGCGGGTCACATGTCATATAGACATCGGCCTTGGTCCCATAGGTGGCTGCAGTGGGATTGGTGTAGGAGGCGTTCATGTAGTTTTTTTCCACCGGGCATTCCATGGGTTCGTAGTGCTCCGGCAACGGCCCGTCGGCGCGACCCGGTCCGAATATCTGGCCGTGGCCGTGCTTGCGCATGATGAAGGCATGCCGGCTTTTGGGATTGGGATTATCAAAGCTGCCGATTGGCGGCCAGCCCCCATCAGGTACATCGCCGCCCGACCATTTGGCTCCGTCCCATTTAATAACCCAGTGCGATTTATCCCAGGGTTGTCCCTGCAAATCCACTGAGGCGCGGTTGTAAATAATGCGGCGGTTAACCGGCCAGCACCAGGCGAATTCAGGATACAGGCCAATGTTGTTGGAGGCGTCTTTTGTGCTGCGCCGCGCTGCCATGTTGCCCTTTTCGGTGTAGCTGTTGCAATACAACCAGTTGCCCGACGAGGTCGAACCGTCGGCCTGCAGGTAAGCGAAGCTGGGCACAAGGGTGCCCTTTTTAAAGGCTTTACCCTTAACCGTCACATCCTTGAGAAAATAGCCGTTGATTTCCTTGGCCACCGCATGGGGGTCGTACTTTCCTTTGGTCAGATAATCCCATTTAAGGTTGCGGATCGGTTCGGGGAAGGTACCGCCATCCTTATACTGGTCTTTAATTTTATTGCCCAGGTCCATGATGATCTGGCCGTCGGGTCGGCTGTTGCCCATCGGTTTGGGGCCCTCGTAACGCCACTGACTCCAACGGCCGCTGTTGGTGATACTGCCTTCTTTTTCAACCGATACCGCAGCCGGCAGGAAAAACACCTCAGTTTTGATCTGGGTCGGGTCCATTCCCGGTCCGCGCCAGAAAGATCCGGTTTCGTTGTCAAAAATATTGACATTGACCATCCAGTCCAGATTTTTGAATGCTTCGCGGGTTTTGCCGGCATGCGCCCCGCTGCATGCGGGGTTTTGACCCCAGGCAAAAAAGCCCTCGAATGCGCCCCGGTACATTTCATCGAATAGATCCAGCCAGGAATAATGCTTGCCATCATCGACCTTGGGCAGCCAATCATAGCCATAATCGTTTTTGGGAAAGGCGTTGTCGCCAAAAAATGACTTGAGCAGACTGATGGAATACTTGGGGTAATTCTGCCACCAGTTGGCCGATAACGGGTCATTGCTCTTGGGGGTCCATTTCTGGTTGTAGGCCGCCAGCGAAAAGTTGGAGGCCCGCGGGGTTTTCAGGTAACCGGGCCAGATGTGCCACAGCAGGCAATGGTCGGTGGATCCCTGCACATTGGATTCACCGCGCAAGGCATTGACACCCCCACCGGAAACGCCCATGTTGCCCAGCAATAGTTGAATGATGGCCATCGTGCGGATGTTCTGGGTGCCGACAGTATGCTGGGTCCAACCCATGGCGTACATGATGGTGCCGGCTCTGCCTCTGGCACCGGTGGCACCATAGGTTTTATAGATTTCTAACAGATCTGCTCTGGGGGTGCCGCTAATTTTGGAAACCAGGTCAACATTGTAGCGGCTGAAATGTTGCTTTAAAATCTGAAACACACACCGCGGATGCTCTAAAGTGCGATCTTTCTTGGGAACCCCGTTGGCATCCATTTCAAAGGCCCATTTTTTCTTGTCATACTTTTTGTTCTGTTTGTCGTAACCGGCAAACAGACCGTCTTCGAAATAGTAGTCCGTGCCAACAATAAAAGATGCGTTGGTATAGGCCGTTACATATTCCTTGTTGTAAAGCTTGTTGTCGATAATGTACTTGATCATGCCGCCGAGGATGGCAATATCGGTTCCCGAACGCATGGGCGCATAAAAATCCGCCCGGGCCGAAGTGCGCGTGAAACGCGGATCGACATTGATAAGTTGGGCACCTCTTTGTTGGGCCTCGGTGACATATTTAAAGGAAATGGGATGGTTTTCGGCAGCATTGCTGCCCATGATCATAATGCAATCACTGTTTTTAATATCAATCCAGTGATTGGTCATCGCACCGCGTCCGAACGACTCTGCCAGAGCCGCGACAGTGGCGCTATGTCAGATACGAGCCTGATGCTCGATATAAACCAGCCCGATCGCGCGCATCAGGGCTTGATACGTCCAGCACTCCTCATTGTCCAGGGCAGCTGAACCCACCGAGGCAATGCCCATGGTGCGATTGACCACCTGGCCTTTGGCATTGCGAACCTTAAAAGTGGCATCGCGCGTGGCCTTTA
>JASFGH010000415.1:0-4161 GCA_050123865.1 Desulfobacterales bacterium
GCCGAACAGCTGATTTCGGCTGCCAAACAATTCAAGGTTGAACCGCCCGGATCGGCTAAAATTCATTACGATGAAACCGGATTTTTCCGGTATGTTTTTCAAACCGAAGAAGCGGTTTTAGACGGCATCAAGGACTATATGAAGGACATGCCGGCCTATAATCCTAAATTTTTCCGCGTGGCAGAGCCTAAAAAGCCGCGGTTTCCCCAGGAAGATCTCTATCATCTGGTGCCATTCAATCAGAAAGCCATGTATAATTTTGACGAGATTCTGGCGCGCCTGGTTGACGGCAGCGAGCATATGGAATACCGGCCGGATTATGGCCCCGAGGTCTATACCGGGCTGGTAAAAGTGGACGGGTATCTGATGGGTGTCATCGGCAATCGCCAGGGGTTTTTCGGCGAGGATTACCCGGAATATGCCGACTATCCCGGAATCGGCGGCAAACTCTATCGCCAGGGACTCATCAAAATGAATGAGTTTGTCACCCACTGCGGCCGTGATCGGGTGCCCATCATCTGGTTTCAGGATACCAGCGGCATAGATGTGGGCGACATCGCCGAAAAAGCCGAACTGCTGGGACTGGGCCAAGCCCTGATTTATTCCATTCAGCAAACCGAGGTCCCCATGATGCTGGTTCTGCTGCGTAAGGGTACAGCAGCGGCGCATTACATCATGGGCGGCCCCACGGCCAACCGCCACAACGCATTTACCCTGGGCACACCCACCACTGAAATCTACGTGATGCACGGAGAAACAGCAGCGGCAGCCAGTTTTTCCCGCCGGCTGGTCAAAGAAAAGGAAGCCGAGCGGCCGCTGGAGCCGATCATCGAAGAAATGAACAAGCTGGTTAAAAAATATTACGACTACTCCAGGCCGGTCTATTGCGCCCAGCATGGTATGGTGGACGAGGTCGCCAAAATGACCGAAATTCGTCAGTACCTGATGGCCTTTGCCGGAGCAGCCTATCAAAACCCGAAATCGATATGCCCGCAGCATCAGATGATGTTGCCGAGAATCATCAAAGGCTAAGAAACTGTTTTTGCCTAATTTAGCCCCATATCCCGCTGAAAATAACATCCCTCCGGCCGAATGGACTGGAGGGATAAGTATTTTTCCTAGAATCCTTGAGACGCTTATTTTTTCTATTCTAAAGACGGCTTTGCTGCTATGCTTTGGTCATGAAATCAGAAATGTCCCTGTCTTATAGAATCCTCAGACACCTGCTGATGGCCTGTAGCATTTTTATTGCATCATCGGATTTAACTGCAGCGGTCAGCCTATCATCAACAAACGTCGCCAATGGACAGGTGACAACCCTTGAAATTAACCTGCGGGATCTGGATCCGACGGCAACCGATCTGAGGGCTTTCTTCGGACAAAATACGATTGCCCTTTTTCAGCATCCAGTCAAGCCCGACGGGGTCTATTGCGGACTTGTTGGAATTCCGATAAGCACCGCACCGCAAAAAGCGAGCATTGAACTGGAATGGACGGATTCCCGTGCTCGCCATAAAGCGAGGGTTGCCATTAACATTGTTGCAGGTAATTACAAAAAGGAATCCCTGAAAGTGGCACCTCGGCACGTAAAACCAAGCCCCAAAGACCTGCAACGCATCAAGGCCGAAAAAAAAGAGATCCGCCGCATTTATGCCAACAGCAATAACACCCGGCTATGGTACGGCAGCTTTAAGAAGCCGCTTGCCAGTGGTATCACCAGCGTCTTTGGTACCCAGCGCCTGTTCAATGGTGAGCTGCAAAGCTACCACCGGGGCACGGATCTGCGCGCCAAAACGGGCACACCCGTCTATGCGTCCAACTCCGGGATCGTCAGACTGGCCAAAAACCTGTTTTATTCCGGTAATATCGTCATCGTGGATCACGGCAAGGGCATCTTCACCAATTATGCGCATTTAAGCAAAATTCAGGTGCGCGCCGGCCAGCACATTGCCAGAGGCGAACAGATCGGGCTTAGCGGTGCCACCGGTCGGGTCAGCGGTCCTCACCTGCACTGGGGCGTAAAAATTAATGGCGCTTATGTGAATCCGATGCAGTTTATGGCGGTTGTATCAGAGCTGCTCTTACGATAATCCTGTCACCACAAACATCCGAATCGGCCCAAAATGTGTCAGCGGATGTCCACCGGCACTGCGACCGGCAAATTTTTCTGGAAAAGCCACTTTTCAACGTCACCGTTTTCCTTTTAACTCTTTTAAATTATTATATTAATTTTTATATGTCATGTTTGGAACAGATATTGCTGATATTAGGAAGGATCAGACATGAACCGGTACAGGTGGATGAGCAATCATATGGCATACAACAATCTGTTTTCGATTCAGCAGCATGCAAACAGCAGGTTTTTTGAGAGCGTAAAGCGCTATCGCAATTCGGCGGCGAATGATCATTCGGCTGTCAGACAGGCCCAGTTTAAAAACATTCTTTTGGCAGCACAAGCCCGTTGCTCAAAACGCAAATTCAAGGCCCGGGGGTTGACCATTGTCGATTACAGGGCCCGTCCGGTTATCTCAAAGTCCCGCTTCAAGGTTTCGCCGGCACCAACAATAAGTGATATGAAAAGGGGAACCTTAAATCAAATTCCAGCACGATCTTTGGCAGCGACCCCCGATAAAAACAGCCCTCAACAGATCGAACCCGGAGTCAAAACCATTGAACCGGCTGAAAAATCGTCACATATCCAACACCATCGGTCTGTTATAACAGAGCGCGATAGGATTGAAGAAAGCATTCAAAAAGCAGCTGCTAAATACAACCTGCCGCCCGGCCTAATCAGGGCGGTCATCCGTGCCGAATCAAATTTTCAGGCTGATGCGGTTTCACGCGCCGGCGCCAGAGGATTAATGCAACTGATGCCGGCCACCGCCAGAGAGCTGGGGGTTACCGACAGCTTTGATATCAACCAGAATATCGATGGCGGTGCAAAATATTTGCGCAGGATGCTGGATCAATTCAGCGGGAATGTCAGAAAGGCTCTGGCAGCCTACAATGCCGGCCCGGGAACGGTGATTAAATACAACGGTCGGGTCCCCTATCCGGAAACCCAACAATATGTAAAACGGGTTCTGCGATTTACAGAACAGTCGGTCTGATTCAAAGCGGTTTCAAAGCTGAAAACAATGACGCCGGTTTTGCCGGTTACCCATGGCGTTCCCCCGGTTTCAGCCCGCCTTTAAAAATCTTTCCCTGGATGAACTTGAAATCGATTGTATGGGTAAGCGCTCAAAACGATTCCGGCTTGGATCCGATGACCCGGCCAACCCGTAGTGCTTTTTTGTTGACAGCGTTGCAGCATTCGATTATATCCCTCGCTTCGATTCTCAATTGACCCATTTTATCGAAACCAAGGCCTGAGTCGAATTTTGAACCGATTTACTGAACATCTGACAAGACCGCGCTGCGCCACGGCAACACCGGCACTGCGAATGTCATCCATCGCGACTGCCCTGGAAATTAAAGATCCCTATACCCGGGAGCACGGTCGACGGGTTGCTGTTTATGCCGGTCGTCTGGCAGAACGGGTCCAATTGCCCCCTGCAACTGTTGAAAGCATCCGGTTGGGCGGCTTATTGCACGATATTGGAAAAATCGGATTGAGCGACAGGGTTCTTAAAAATGCCCGCAACCGGTTGCCGGATGATCTGCTGACTGAGGTTCGCTTGCACCCGCTGATCGGTGTTGCCCTGCTAAGGGATTTTGATATTCCCGCAGCCGTCATCGATTATGTTCAATATCATCATGAAAAAATAGATGGCAGCGGTTATCCGTTCGGTCTCATAAGAGATCAGATCCCTTTGGGCGCCAAAATTATCAGAGTGGCCGATTGTTTTGATGCCATCACCACCGACCGACCCTACCAGCAGCGCAAAAGCTGGATCGAGGCTGTGGCTATCCTGCGCCAGGTCAGCGGCACAGATCTTGACCCGCAACTGGTCAAAGCCTTCATCGCCGATGTCAAAGAGATCGGGCTCGTGAACCTTCACTCCCAGTCCATATCCCTATACAGCCCCTCTGGATTGGCTCTTTAATCAACATGGGCTTAACCTGACGATTCGCAGACCATCTGATAATCCAGCCGCAGCACAAAAATGATGGCGATCCAGATGGCGCAGATAGAGATGGTAAACCAGCTCAGCTGGGGCA
>JASFGH010000416.1:0-4150 GCA_050123865.1 Desulfobacterales bacterium
GTTTCTAATGGGGGAGGGTTACTCCCCCATTCCTTTTTGCCTGAATCTTGCACGAAAATTAATCAGAAGTTTAGGTAATTGTAATTGGCAGCAAGTCTTTCCAACTACTCAGTATAACAAAATAGCGACCAGGTAAAATGGATGAGAATCATTTTATCTCATTAATTTTCACCCGATGGGCGAGCCGGAGGCTTCCATCTGCTGCGTTATTAAAGCCGAGACATAGTATACTATAGCCTCCGCCTTAAGTGCCTTGCATATGAAAGCCTCCAACTCGTGCAAAATTCAGGTAGTAAAATGCACGCAGTTCCGGAGCAAAAGAGCCATGGGCACCAAATCCATAAAACAATACAGTTTGCCGGCTGCCAGTCTGGGGAATGCACGCACGCTTAAGGCCATCCATTACGGGGATCAGACCGCCGGTCGTAAAGCTTGCATCCAGGCCGGCCTGCATGCAGACGAAGCCCCCGGTTTCGTCGTCATGCATCATCTAATCGATTTGCTTGATCGGGCCAACGCTGAAAACAAGATGGAGGGTCATATTGTGCTCGTTCCGGTGGCCAATCCCATCGGGGTCAGCCAGTGGCGCGATGAGGCTCTGCAGGGTCGCTTCGATTTTTTCAATAATATCAATTTCAATCGCAGGTATCCGGACATCGCAGCGCAGATCGCAGAGCAGGTCAAAGACCGCCTGGGAAGCTCACCGGAGGATAATGTGGCCCTGATCCGCAGGACCGCCGGAAAGATCCTGGGCGCCCTTTCTCCGCCGGATGAGGCGGCAGCGCTGAAAC
Organism: Desulfobacterales bacterium; assembly: GCA_050123865.1. Lineage (GTDB taxonomy): Bacteria > Desulfobacterota > Desulfobacteria > Desulfobacterales > JAHEIW01 > JAHEIW01. The sequence goes on from JASFGH010000416.1 coordinate 792, forward strand.
ATCAGCTGCTCTTGCTGTCATTTGATGCCGATATCGTGCTGGATCTGCATTGCGACTACCAGGCCCTGATGCACGTTTACCTGGGCACACCGCTGTGGCCCGATGCTGCAGATTTATCCGCCCAACTGGGAGCCGAGGTGACATTGCTGGCAGCAGATTCCGGTGTGACCCCCTATGATGAGTCTTGCAGCCGCATCTGGTGGCAGCTGGCCAAAAAATTCCCGGATCACCCCATCCCATCGGCCTGCTTGGCCGCCACGGTGGAGCTACGCGGCATGGCCGATGTCTCCCATGAGCAAGCGCAGCAGGATGCGCAAAATATCTTCTGGTTTTTGCAAAGAAGGGGTCTTATCAAAGGAGCGGCGCCCGCGGTTCCGCCTTTGAAAAATGAAGCCACGCCATTGCGGGCCGTCGAGCATCTGAAAGCAACAGCCCCGGGAGTGGTGGTTTTTTTAAAAGCACCCGGCGACCGGGTCGGCAAAGGTGAGGTGATTGCCGAGATCGTCAACCCCTTAGCCGATGCGCCGGAAAACCGCATGACGCCTGTCAAAAGCGCTGTCAGCGGCATCGTTTTTTCCATCAACACCGACCGCTATGCCCGGCCCGGCCGCATCCTGGCCAAGATCGCCGGCAAGGAACCCATCAAAGAAAGAGGTGAGAATTTACTCTCACCCTAAATTTGCATGAAAATTAATGAGAAAAGTGGCGGGGAAGTTTAAGATTCTCGCGGGCGCAGATAGGCGTGCCAGTATTGTTCGGCTTTTTTGAATCCCCAGACGATAAGAAACGTGATGGCCAGATAAAACATCCCGGCGGCAATAAACGATTCAAACGGCACAAAATTTCTGGCGTTGACAATCTTGGCCGCACCGAACAGGTCGACAATGGTAATCAGCCCCGCTAATGAACTGCCATGCAACATGAAGATGACTTCGTTGCCATAGGCGGGCAGGGCCCGTCTGAAGGTGCTGGGCAAGATAATGCGCCGGTACACCTGGGCATTGGACATGCCCACCGACTTGGCGGCTTCGATTTCGCCGTAAGGCGTTTGCTCGATGGTGCCCCGCAGGATCTCGCCTGTATAGCCGGCGGTATTCAGCGCAAAGGCCACCAGGGCGCAGGCCCAGGCCTGCTGGAAGATGACCCACAAAAAACTCTCGCGCACCGCCTCAAACTGCCCCATGCCGTGGTAAATCATAAACATCTGGACCAGCAGCGGCGTGCCCCGGAAAAAATAGATATAGGCCTTGGGCAATGCGGCCACCCATTTGCGTTTTGATGTTGCCAGCAGGGCAATGGGTATCGCCAGGACCAGCCCCACGATCAGCGAGGCGAAAACCAGAACGATGGTGGTTCGCAACCCCTGCAGATACAAAGGCAAATTATCTATGATGACCTGAACATCCATAAAAAATATTCACGAAAAATGCGGGTTAAGCTTTGCGCACCCCAACACTGTAACGTTTATCCAGCCAGCGCATGCCCACATCGGAAAAGCCCGTAATGACCAGAAACAAAAAGGCCACCACGCAATAAAAGGTAAACGGTTTGCGGGTGGAGCCGCCGGCCAGGCCGGCGTTGTAAACCATATCCTGCAGCCCGATCACCGAAACAAGAGCGGTGGTCTTGACCATCACCAGCCAGTTATTGCCGATTCCCGGCAGGGCATGCCGGACCATGGCCGGCAGGGTAATCCGGAAAAAAACCTGCACTGGCGTCATGCCAAAGGAGTATCCGGCCTCTATTTCTCCCCGGGCTACGGCTAATATCCCGCCCCGAAAGGACTCCGCGAAATAGGCACCGAAAATAAAACCGATGGTGAGGGTACCCGCAATAAAAGGATCCACATCAATATAATCCAACCCCAGTTTTTCACCGATATTGTTGACCAGAATCTGGCCGCCGAAAAATATGAGGGTCATCAGGACCAGATCGGGTATGCCCCTGATGATGGTGGTATAGGTGCCCGCGATACCCCTGGCAATGCGGGATTTGGAAAGCTTTGCAACCGCGCCGATCAATCCGAGCAAAATCGCAATCAGCAAGGATAATAAGGCTACCTCAACGGTCAGCAGCATTCCTTTCAGGATCAATGGAAAATAGGCAATTACCGGAGACATGCAGTATACCAGTCGTTAAATCAATAAACGGATTCGGTTAAGCTTCTGCAATCAATAAGGATCATTGCGGCGCCGAAACGTCGAAAGCAAACCATTCGATGGCCAGTTTTTTAATAGTTCCGTCGCGCAGCGCCGCTTCAATGGCCTTTGAAAACATATCGGCCAACTCCTGGTCCTTGTGCCTTACAGCCACTCCAATACCACTGCCAAAGGGCCCGCCGGTCATCTGGGGGCCGATGATCTTATACTCCTCGCCCTGCTCGGATTTAAGCACCGGCACCCAGTAGGCCATTCCGCCGACCAGTGCATCCAGACGGCCCTGGTACAGCTCGAGGTCAACGGTGTGCTGAAAATCATAGATGCGAATTTCTGAATGCTCACCCAGATAGGCATCGGCAAATTTTTGGAAGATCGTCGCGACCTGGACCCCGATGACTTTACCTTTAAAAGCATTGAGAAGGGCATCCAGCGCTTTCTGTTCCACGGGACTGATATCATCCAGCGTCAAATGCTCGAGCTCGGATTGAAAATTGGCCAGGGGATTGTCTTTGCGCACCACAAATATATTGGGCGTATCAGCATAGCTGCTTGAGAATGTGACCTTTTTTTTACGCGGTTCGGTGATCGACATGGCCGCTATGATGGCGTCATATTTCCCCTTATTCAGTCCCTCAATGATACCGCGCCATTTCTGGGTAACGATTTCGCACTCGGCATTCATGCGCCCACACAGATCTTTGATCAGCTCGATTTCAAACCCGACCAGCTTGCCGGATTCATCAAAATAATTCCAGGGTGGGTAGGCACCCTCGGTGGCAATTTTGATTTTGTTCCAATCAGCGGCGTAAGCCGGAGCCATGAATGCAATCCAGATCACCACAGCCATCAAAAGAGCGCTCAGCCTGATGGCATTGGTATTGTGATGTCGGGTTGTTTGTGCAGGTGCCATTTTTCCAGAGAAACGGTTTTGTAATTGGTAAAATTAGCGGACCATTAAAAAGCGCCAACTAAAAATTCCCGGAAGCGATCCGACTTGGGATGTTCGAAAACCTGCTTCGGGGGTCCATTTTCCACCACCAGGCCCTCGTCTAAAAATATGACCCGGCTGGAAACATTACGCGCAAATCCCATTTCATGCGTAACCACCAGCATGGTGCGACCTTCTTCTGCTAAATCCTGCATCACTTTAAGCACTTCGCCCACCAGCTCCGGATCAAGGGCGGACGTCGGCTCATCAAA
>JASFGH010000417.1:0-4140 GCA_050123865.1 Desulfobacterales bacterium
TCGCTTCATGGCCTGCCAGGGTATTCTTTTTTTCATGTAAAAAACCACTCAACAGCTGGTCTTGATCGAAAAATAGCACGCCCTCGGCTGTATGCGATTTAAAATGGATGCCGCCCGATCCAAATTCGCCCTGGCAATGCTCCAGCAGTTTTCGGATATCTAGATAATAGGCATTTAAATTTTCAAGCACTGGTTGCTGAGATGGAATAACAACCATTTTGACTCCTTGGACAATACTGTTTTGCTTGAGTCGAATCGCTGCGTTTCTTTATCCAGCCAGGTCGAATCATAAATGACCGTCGTGTCAGGCATCACGCAATAGCAACTAACGGCGTCGCCGCAATCGCTCAATTGACATGCGGATGCTTTCCTGCATTCTGGATATGGCTTCAGCCAGCTCACCGATTTCATCTCTGGCCTTGGTTTTGATTTCGATGCTGAGGTCACCGATGCTGATTCGTTCGGCGACATCGGTTAAGGATTTGATTTTCGTTGTCAGCCGATGGCTGTATATTATGACAATCAATCCGATCAACAGCACGGTTACGCCCAGAATGGCCCAGATAATCCAGCGCGTCTTGTCCGTCAACATACCTGCACGGGTTTGCATGCGGTTAACCGGTCCGTGGAATTCATCCAAATATGTCGTTGCAGCGACGACATAGGGGGTTCCGGCGACCGGCGTGCAGACCATAAATTTTTCGCGAAATTGGTCATCCTTGTCCTGCCAGGTGTAATACCCCTGAGATCGTTTACCCCCTTTTACGCCGGTGTATATTTCCCAGAATCCGGTGAAATTCGGACCCATGGGCCCTTTCAACGTGGCCATATCAATTCCAATAATCTTTGGATTCACATGCGCCCAGGTGCGCCAGACACCATCTGAATCCGGCATCTCGTAAAATGCCGTATAGCCGGTTAATCCAACTTTTTGCACGGCAAGGGTTTTAAAGCCCATATCATTCATAAAGTCTTCTTTAGCCAACTCCGGATTGGCCAGCAGATAAAGCCGGCATTGAATGGCAACGGCGGTAGATAGATCTGCTATTTTCTCTTCCGCCATTTGGTTGACGACTTTTATGCTTTCATCGGTCAGCAAGTCCGCCATTTTATCCTGTTGCCATAGATATAGCAGGCTGGCGCCGATCAGCAAAACCAGTGGAATAAAGAAAAACAGCAACAACATTTTGGTACGCAAATTCAATGGACCGGATTTGCGAGTTGTCCGGGCCTGAACATGTTCGCTGCCAACTCGATCAAGTCTGATCTCAGGTTCGTCTGCCGTTAGCTCCTTTGGCGCTGAGTCGGCAACCAGCTCGGTGTCAGAAGCGTCGGCCGGCATTGGCGTCGACGATTCAGATGAAGGTTTGGAGACCATGATCATATGCTTACACACCCGGCATTTAAAGCGCGCAGCGTCAGCTTTGATTTTTGAAGGGTCGATCCGGTACTTTTTGCCGCATTCCTCGCAGATGACAATCATGGTTGCGCTCCTCAAGAAAGATGTCGAATTAGGCCGACGGGCCGGCGATTGCCTGCCATTTAAAAAAAATTGATCTCATAATGCGGTTAATGACAGCCATTGCTCCGTTTAAATTGCCAAATATTTTTTTTCCCGTATTTTCGCCGCCATTGATTTCAGGAAAACGTCTTTTTTTTCTTTACGTCGTATTTCACGAGCTAAATTGTCTACGAGTTCCGCAACCCGATGCCCAGGAAACTGCGCCAATCTGTAGCCCAGGCCTGCAACTTCCTCTTCAATCAGAATCTGGGCAATCGGTCCGACTGCAAGCGATAAATGGGTCACTAGATAATCGAAGAAATCTTTGTCCAGCATAGCTATACCTTGCTCCACTTTTTCGACAAGCCCATTTTGCATCAGCTTGGCAATCAGTTGGCGCATTGTACTCATTGTTAATCCAACCTTATGCGCTACATTGCCCAGTGGTGTCTTTCCGTCTAATTCCATGAACACGGAAAGCATTTGGCGATCGAGTGAAAATTCTTCAAAATCTTGCCGTACGACACGCTTAAATACCATGGCGGATAATTCGCTTGACGAAAAATCCATAATTCTACCTCACCGGTGCCGTTTTCAATCCTGGGATCAGCTTAATCGCTGCATAAATGCAGTTGGCAATAAAGCCCATTCGCTTGTGGCGATTTGCCATTCCAGGCAAAGGGGATTTAAAATAATGTTAATTAGATTTTTGGAGTTTTTTCAGTTCCTGTTTCAGGGCATTTAATTCGGAATGAATAAATTGTTTTAGCTCTTTTACTGCTTCAGCCAGTGCCTCAGCAGACGGCGCACCTGCCTCGGCTGGCGGCTTTTTGACTTCATCATGCCGTTCAATTTTTTTACCCATGGTCACCGTAGCGGGCTGTATTGCCTTTTCTGCCGCCAGAGCAACCTTGCGACTCGCAGTGGCCGCTTTTTTCTGCGAAACCTTATTGCGCAGCTGTTTGTATTTTTGCATCTCAGCGCGTAGCAGGTTTTTCTTTTCAGCCTCTGTCATATTTTCAGTTAGGATGACCACTTCCAGGCGCGAAAATACTGAATTTAAGATCTTAAATGTATTGGGATGGGCATTGCCCCGGTTTGTTTTGATGTATTGCCCCAGAGATGCCAGAAGCTGTAAAAACATCGAAACAATTTTTTCTTGTTTGTAGGTTTTCTTGAGGCTGTCAATTTCTAACAGCAAACTGCCCAGTGTCTGGTCGGTTATCTCCCAGTCAATTGAAAGCACCAGATTCTTCAACTCTGCCAGAGCGTAATCATCCGGCACATTTTCTGCTTTTGCATTGTCGGTGGTCACTTCTTTTAAATCGAATATTTCCGCTTCGGCATCAGCCGGTTTTTCTTTTTGAGGTTCATTTCCGGCAAAAGCCTTGTTATCAGCTTCGATGGGGAGATCGTCATCAGAGGTGCTGTCTTCTTCTCCGAAAAGATCATCGAGGCGTTTGGCAATTTCCGAGTCTAAGTTATTGTCTTTGGTATTGTCGGCCAATTTGCCCTCCTATTTCAAATCCCGCTTAACAGATGCTACGGTCATTGAGATAATTTTTTTCAAGGTCTCTACAACATTGGTGCCCTTTAACGCACTGGCGGAAAAAGAAGGCCTTTTCAGCTGGCTATTGAGATCTTCTTCAAGAATATCGGTCGAAAGCAGCGGAATACCCTGCTCTAACAGGTCGAGCTTGTTATATTGCAAGACGCACGGGATCTTAAAAATACTCTTTTTATAATTGGCGAGATTTTCCTGAAGATTTTTTAAAGATAAAATATTCTTTTCACGCCGGACAGCCATCGCATCGGCTACAAAAACGATGCCGTCCACGCCTCTGAGTACCAGCCGCCGGGTGGCGTTATATTTAACCTGCCCGGGCACGGTGTAAAGCTGTATCTTGATATCATATCCATTGATCACGCCAATATCGAATGGTAAAAAGTCAAAGAAAAGCGTGCGATCACCGTGGGTTTTAACCGTGACCATCTCGGTATTGATTCGCTTCCGGAACTTTTTGTATACATATTCAAGGTTTGTCGTTTTGCCGCCTCGACCGGGACCGTAATAGACAATTTTTACCTGGATTTCTTTATTTTTTAAATTTACGAATGCCATGCGATAGCTTAACACAAAGAATGCAAACAAATTAAGCGACAATATAGCAGGATTTATGGTATTAAAGCGACAGGAGCGGTTCCAATATTTTTTTTAGCTGCTCAACGGAATCGGCCACTTTCAATCGTAAAAATCCTAATGAAATATCATTGCCGAAAATGGTAATCAGCAAAAATTCTGTTGTAATTTTGTTGAAATGAATATTCTCTTTTTTACCCTTATGAAACAGCAGTGAAAACTCATTTTCGCCGATGATTTTGGCCATGGCGCTTACAGCACCGAAATTACCGGCAGCCAAAGCTGCCAGTGAATAGATATCATGCTGCTTTTCCCCGTTGTCGAGGTTGGCGATGATATTGCCGGCCATATCTATCAGAAAAACACAGCGGACCCCGTTTTCAATCAGATCCTGATTTAAAATATCCTCTATTCGATCGAGTTGTTTTTGACCCAGCGTGTATGACAATTGCCCCTCCTGAAAAGTATGTTATCTTGGTTCATAAATGCGCCAGTTATC
>JASFGH010000418.1:0-4123 GCA_050123865.1 Desulfobacterales bacterium
TGGTTCATGATCATCAATATTTGCTCCATGCCTTTGGCACCCAGTAATCTGATTTCGGTTAAGTAATTGTGGCAGTAGCCGTAACGGGCATAGATTTCGGCCAGATCATCTAGAAGCGTTTTATTTTTGTTTTTGAGTTCGGCGGCATGTTCGCCCAGCCACACCGCAGCACAGGCGGCATCTTTATCCCGGGCGTAATTGCCCATTAAATATCCGTGGCTCTCTTCGGTACCCATAATAAAGTGATCGATTTTATTTTCGGCTTCAATTTTGTTCATGAGGTCACCGATATATTTGAAGCCGACGAGCAAATCGCCGATACATTGGACGCCATTTTCAGCCGTTATTTCTTGAATCAGTGAGGTGGTCACATCGGTTTTGATGATGACATTATCCGAGTTCAGCCGGCCCTGGGCCTTGTATTTTGAAATGCCATATTGCGCGAGGATAATGCCGATTTCATTTCCGCTTAAAAAGCGCCAGTCGCCGTTGTGCTTGAGCATCACACCGATTCGATCCGCATCCGGATCGGTGCTGAGCAAAATGTCGGCATCCATTTCTTTGGCGAACGGCAGCGAGTGGTCAAAGGATTCAACCACTTCCGGATTGGGGATGTTGAAGGTGACGTTTTCAAATGCACCGCTTAAATTGGCGGTTGCCGGATCAAGGGTGACATCAAATCCCAGCTTTTTAAGGATCGGATAAACCGATGTTAAGCCCGTTCCATGCAGGGGGGAATAGACAATCTTTAAATTACGTTCTGCGGAAAGCGAAACCGGGCACACTGCCGCGTAATAGACTTCATCGATTGCCTCGCCAACGATTTCAATGAGTCCCTGCTTTTTAGCCTGTTCAAACGCCATAGTTTTAATTTCTTTGACATTTTGGGTGACCTCATCAACCAGGTTCTGATCATCCGGCGGTATCAGCTGGCCGCCGTACTGATCGTAGACCTTTTTGCCGTTGTCGGTCGGCAGATTGTGGCTGGCACTGAACATATCGCCGGAAACAGCCTTCAGATGGCGGATGGTAAAAGACAGCTGGGGTGTGCTGCGTGTCTCATCGTACATATACACTTTGATCTGGTTGGCGGTATAAACCTCGGCGGCGGCGATGGCCAGCTTACGGCCGTCCAAATCCATGACCGGATTGGGGGCCGAATCGTCATAGATCCCCTTTTGGACATATTTTCTGACATCGTAAGTCAGAACAACACCCCGATTTTTAGCTTCTTCCCCGAACATCTTTATCAGGTATTGCGAATGGCCCTGGGCGGAGGCCTGGATGGTCCAGGTATTAATGCGGTTGGGACCAATACCGACCAGGCCCCGGCGGCCACCGGTACCGAAGGGGATCACTTGGTAAAAGGCATCCAGCAGGAAATTCCAGCGTTCGTTTTCAATTAAATATTGGATCTGATGAACATAATCGTTAAACATGGGATCACTTAACCAGATCTCCAGCCATTTGAGCGCGGCGTCGACATACTTTTGAGAAACATCCAGGGTGTTGAAACCGTCATTTGCTTTTGTGAGCAATACTTGTTTATCCATATGGTCCACCTCAACTTATCGCTAAAAATTATCTTTTTTCTTCAAGCCATACATACTGATAAGGATTCATCTGAATTGCCGTCGAGTCGATATCCTCGCCTGTCATTAAATCCACCATCGGACCGCATGCTGCGCCTACAGGCAGAGAAACCGAAACCGATTGAGATGAAATATTTGTAAAAGCATAAATCGTTTGATCCGGGCTGAAGCGTTTGATCCCGAAAATCCTGGGATCAGATTGCAGAATTTCGAATCCGGCATTGGGATGAAAGGCACTCTGTTTTTTGCGAATCTTGATTAAATCCAGATAGGGAAAAAAGATCCGGGCGCGAAACGATTCCGGTTCATTTAGCTCAGCCGGAAGCTTTTCAACCTGAAGTTTTTCGCGGTTGATGGTGCGGGCACGACCGGTCTCCTGAACGCCCTGCACCCAGTTGCGGGATCCCAGCAAGCTATGGATATAGGTGGCCGGTACCCCCGGCAGGGCGTATTGAATGGCCTGGGAGGCTAAAAATTTTTCGGCCCGGTCCGAAGAGTTATCCCCCAGAATGGCATCCACGTAAGTAATGTTTAACTCATAGGGACTATCAGAGCCGTCGGGATTCCTTTTGTAAGAGACCTGGCCGTCATTGGATTTTACGATTTCGATAAGTCTTCCGATCTCGCCGGGTTCTAGTATGCCTTCCAGGGGGCGTACGCCGATACCGTCATGGGAAGCGGTAAAATTAAAAAACGTGTTGTTTTCAGATGCCAGATGCAGACCTTTGGCCCAGTCGGAAAGGATGGTGGCGTCTTCGGTGACGAACGTGTAAAACAACAGCGGCGGCAGGCTAAAGTTATAAACCATCTGGGCTTCATCGTGACCGTCGCCGAAGTAGCTGATATTTTCATTATGCGGCACGTTGGTCTCCGTTAGAATGATCACATTCGGAGCCACCAGATCGAGTATCGCCCGAAACAACTTGACCATCTCATGGGTCTGAGGCAGGTGAATGCAGGTGGTGCCGATTTGCTTCCATAAATAGGCGATGGCATCCAGCCTTAAGATGGTCGCACCCTGATCGGCATAAAACAACAGAACATCGATCATTTGCTCGAGCACGTCCAGGCTTTTAAAATTAAAATCAATCTGATCGGCACTGAAGGTCGTCCACAGATGCACCGTTTGGCCGTTTGTTTTTTTGTACTCCGATAACAGCGGCAATGATCGCGGCCGCGTCACCATGGACAGATCGGTTGCCGGATCGACTTCAATGGCAAAATCTTCAAATCCCTTATGACCCTCCAGGTAGTTTTCAAACCACTGCCCTTTTGCGGAGAAATGGTTGACAACATAGTCAAACATCAGATCGAAGTCCTGGCCGATGGCCGCCACCTCCAGCCAAGAGCCCAGGGCGGGATCAATCTTAAAAAAGTCCATGACCGAAAAGCCATCGTCGGAAGAGTAGGGGAAAAAGGGCAAAAAGTGAATGTTGGAAACCGCACCTTTCAGGTACTGTTTGGCAAAGGCATGCAAGGTCGCTAACGGAGCTTCACCTTCTTTTTTAAGAGAGTCGCCATAGGTGATTAGAATCACATCTTCCTGGGAAAAATAGGATTTCTTTTTGTGGTTTTGAACCGCATATTTTTCAATGATAGGCGTAATGCGCTCAAGAGCAAGCGATCCGGTCTGTTCCCCGTATATTTTGTTCAGCAGATCTTTTACTTTCTCCATAAAGCCCCTGCCTTTAATTTTGTTTCACTTCTATAATTTTCGTAATGGGCTGTCGCTAAAGGTAATCTCAACTTCTCAGTAATTTTCATGCAAGATTCAGGCATTAATTTTCATGCAAAATTAGCATTCAGCAGGCGCCAACCAATTATGGGCGACCATATAGTTTCTGAGTGCCTGTTCCAGAACCGTGGATGAAAAATATTTTTTGGCCAACTCATAATCATGATCGACCATCTCCTTGCGAAGTTGGGGATTGTCCAGTACCTGTTTGGTCTTCTCCACGGCTTTATCGGTGACGTAACCGTCAATTTCAATCACCTTAAACCCCTTGGGCTTAATATCCTTGATATAAATTGAATAGGTGTTCACGACGATGGGTTTTTTAAAATATAGCGTCTCCAAAAAGGCGTTGCCAAAGCCCTCAAACGTCGAAGGATAGGTGACCAGATCCGCATAGGGGTAAATGTCTTCCAGAGTGTAGATTTTACGGCCGTCTGGGGTGGTGCCCCTTTCCTCGTTGATGATGTCGTCAACGAAAATGGTGTTGACTTTCATCAGTTTGGAATATTCCTTCAGTCGCTGCTCATAGTCCCAGCCTTCATCACCGGAGGCATGCGAGATCACCAGCTTGGCCTTGCGGCCCAGTCGGTGGACCAGTTCAATGGCGTGCTCGATTCCCTTACGCGGGACCACACGCGTCGGCTGCAGGATAAGGAGCTCGTCGTCTTCAATCTGCAGGGCCTGCCGAACATCGAATGTATATTCATCCGGAGGCGGAGGGGGATTGTCAAAATCCATGACATTATGGATCACATGAGCTGAAATGCCGGTGCGTAAACTCAGCTGGTCATCGGCC
>JASFGH010000419.1:0-4118 GCA_050123865.1 Desulfobacterales bacterium
GGGTTCAATCATTGAGAGAAGTGTTTGCATAACCTCTGTCCGCTTTTCTAAAAATACATTCATTGTTATTCTGACAATGACCACGAGACCCCCCTATCAGTAAAAAAGGCACACGAATTCGTAAAGCATAAAAATAGTTCCGCCCGGGCTGCTATAAAAAATTAAAACTGCTCTTAATCATATCTTCAAGCTTCGTGCCAGTTATACTGAGTCCACCCCCAATTAACTCAACAAATCGATATTTTAATATAAATATTTATGGAAGAGACGAATCGAAGGTGATGAATGAGTCAAATAACATGGTCATATATGACCAATGGTAATATATGACCATGCTTGGCAACCTTGAGCGATGTTTACAGCTCTCACTGAGAGATTACAAATGGGCAGGTAGTTGTTTTGAGGAAATCCGCTAAAAATAGACGATTTTGCAGGTAAATTGTTCTTTAATTGTGTACATTCACATAGATGTACGAGAGCTAATTTCTAATTTAGATGTCATGGCTCGCATGGCAGAACAATTAGTTGCCCTTGCTCATGGTTGGCGGATACCCAATTTGCGGATTCGGGCGCGAAGCGTGCTGCGGTTGAGCCCAAGGATTTCTGCAGCCCCGTTTGGGCCACTCACTTTCCAATTGGTCTGCTCAAGTACGCGGACAATATAATCGCGTTCAACTTCTTCCAGCTTTTTATGCGGGGTTGTTAAATTTTTATACGGTTTCTTCAGTTCATCGACCAGACGTAGTTTGGGCCCCGAGGAATTGATGACCGCCCTCTCGAGGACGTTTTCCAACTCCCTGACATTGCCGGGCCATTGATAATGTTGCAAGGTTTTCATGACACTCGTCGGGATGCTCTCTATGGACTGGCCCAGTCTTTTGGAAATTTTATTTACGAAAAAATCCACCAGTAGGGCAATGTCTTCCATCCGTTCTCTCAGCGGGGGCACCGTAATCGGAAATATATTGAGCCGGTACCAAAGATCTTCCCGAAACCGGCCTTCGCGGACTTCTTGTTCAAGATTACGATTGGTGGCGGCAATCACCCGCACATCTACCTTAATGGTACTGGAGCTGCCCAAGCGTTCAAACTCACCATCCTGGATCACCTGCAGCAGTTTGGGCTGCAGTTCTATCGGCAGCTCTCCAATCTCGTCCAGAAAAAGGGTGGCGCCATTGGCAACTTCAAATCGCCCCAACTGTCTGGTATGGGCACCGGTGAACGCGCCTTTCTCGTGGCCGAACAGCTCACTTTCAATCAGGTTTGAAGGCAGTGTGGCACAATTCACTTTCACCAATGCCCGATCTTTGCGCGGGCTCAGGCCATGAATGGCCCGGGCCACCAGTTCCTTGCCGGTTCCGGTCTCACCGAGAACGAGAACAGTCGTATCGCTGGAGGCAATTTGTTCGACCTTGTAGAGCACATAATTGAGCCCGTCACTTTGACCGATAATGTTCTCATAGTTGTATTCCAATTTGATTTCTTCTTGCAGATACGCTCTCTCGACCTCAAGTTTTTCTTTTAACTCCTTTATCTCGGAAAGTGCCGTCCTAAGGTTAAGCTCGGCCTGCTTGCGCTCGGTAATGTCCTGAATAGAGCCGGACATCCGGGCAGCTTTTCCCTCAGTGTTCCAGGTTGCTTGGCCACGTGCGAGGAACCACAGGTATTCGCCAGATTGGGTTCGTAAGCGGTATTCGACCTTGAACGGAACACGCTCCTGAAGATGGCGTTCGATCGCGGCCCAGGTGACCTCGGCGTCCTCAGGGTGCAGCCGGCTGCGGAAAGAATCTATCGTAGCGGGAAACTCCTCGAATGAATACCCAAGAATTTCCCTGAAACGATCCGAATAGAAGACGGTGTCCGACAGAAGGTCCCAGTCCCAGAGGCCGTCGGTGGAGCCTGCGAGGGCCAGAAGATAGCGCTCGTCACTATTGCGCAATGCCGCTTTCGCCCGACTATGTCGCGACCGCTGTATGAGCAGCCCGACGACAAGTAAAACTGCGATGGCGCAAAAAGCAGCGAGGCCGATAATATGCCATTGGTTAAACGTCAAAAGTGAGTCCTCACAAACGATGGGGTGTGCTGATCGAGTTATTTACCATAAAAGCTATCGAATTTCAAAATTTTGGCGATCCCAGTGGGTATCGATATAATTGGCTGGAGTTTTACTGTCTGGATTTGCACTGATGGGCTGTTTAATACAGCAAAGTGTCACGTCACCCATTAGAATGCGTGATCATAATGAGAAAAACAGGATCTTGTTTTTTGCGCATTTTGGTGTACTATTCAATACAAAACAGGGTGGTGTTGAACATTGGCGTAAACACTATTTGAAATGAAACAATTGCCTGCCTGTTAAGGGGCATCCAGTTCACAAAGCACTTGCCATCAAAATCTTTTTTTAGCAAAGAGAGGCTCAATTTGTCGACACGAACGCAACTCCTGATTTACCTTTCCACATTAGCCATCCTCGACGCGGTCATCCCCATCCCGATCACAGCGATGTTTTTGATTATGATCTCGTTCCAGAAACCAAAGGCATTTAAACTGCAGAGAAATCGGTATTTCATTTCAAAATGGTAACAATTCAATTTCATCCTCGTATCTTTATACCAAACAGGATACGATTAAAATTGAACTTACAGACAGGATCTGTTAAAAAGGATCTGTTGGTGATAAATTCACGTTTAACTCTTCAAAGAATCAAGGATACCCTCCATAGAACCCACTATCTTTTATGCATCCTTGACACCTAGATTAATTACGTTAAGTTTTGCCGCTGATTGAGAAGGGGGTCATACCATTCCGTGCGGAATATTTAGCCGTTCTGGATAAAATCAATGCGCTCAGGTCCGAATATTTGAAGGCAGTGGATAACGCCAACTCCTTAAAAAACGAGCTGACAAAATTGTTTGAACAATATTCACTGTTCAACAGACTTCAAACTCAGACAATTTGAAACGCTCCTTGCCAACAAACATCAACGGCTTAATGGATTCTATTTTTCCCCGGGAATATTTCTGCTGCTGTTTTGAATTAACTTTTCAATTTGGTTACGGTGTTTTCTAATTTCTATTTCCGCCCAATCGCGATCGACAATTTGCGCTATACTTTCAGCAATAGCGGAGAGTAAATTTTTTACCTCTTTAAGATATGGCACCTTCTCAAATTCTGGTTTTTCTTCCAGATAACACACCTCCAGAGTGCCAATCCGTTCATTATTTAACATAATATCTTGCGACAGTTTCCATTTGGTGTCTTTATAATTTTTTGTTTTAAACTCGTATCGATCAAACATAATCCGAGCGCAGGCAATTTCAGGGTATTCAATTGCCGGAGGAATGAAATCGATAACTTCTTGAAGGACATCATCCAGGGAAAAGCTCGGGCCAGCCCTGAGGCTTGAAATGTCATAGAGACAGTTTAACTCTTTGATTCGTCCTCTGAGTCTTTGAGAAACCTGCTCCAGTTTCTCATCATCATGTGAGCGTTCTTTGATCTCTCTTTGCAGTTCCTCGTTAATTTTCATCAGGCCCAGGGTGCGCCTAAAATGGCTGTGTTCAAGCAATTTGAGCTGCTCATTAAAATCCTTTTCCTTGCGTATATATTCAAGAACTTCAATTTCTAATTGCTTGATACGTTGCTCAAGTTCCCTGTACGCCGGTTTTTCGCTCATGAGAATATCGCCTTTTGTTGCCAAAATTATTCGTAATCATTTTTAGTTGTATAGCATATTCAGGTGAGACAGTATTCACAAAAAAAAAGAAATTTTTAAATTATCCTCAGATAAGAGAGTCAGATCATCAAAAAACAGTTCAGAAAAATGATCTATGCCGTCATTGAACAAACCGGTTAATTCTTCGGCAATAATTTTAGCCCGGGGATGAATGGAGAAAAAATAATCAGATCGAAGCTTTGAAATCAAAGCTTTTTGCCCTTTTTTGATAGCTGCACGAATGATATCACCATCGTATGAAGCTTCGTTTATCATCGAATAAATTTCTTTGGTGTGATCGTAATATTCACTTTTTCGCAATTTGGTTCCGGTTACAGCAAACTCTTTTATTGACAAAAGATTCGTATCTTCATCGAACGACATATCATACCTAAGAAGCATG
>JASFGH010000420.1:0-4113 GCA_050123865.1 Desulfobacterales bacterium
CAACTGGCCGTCAGAGAAAATTTGGTTGATTAATTTTTGAACCAGACCCTGAATTCTTGATGGGGTGGGGTTATCCAGCACTCGTGTGGCAGCTTCAACAACATCCGCCAGCATGACGAGGCCGGCCTCCTTGGTTTGCGGTTTGGGGCCGGGGTATCGGAAATCATCAATGTTGACCGCGGCTGCTCCTTTTTTCTGTTTAGCCTTTTCATAGAAAAATTTAATGATGCTGGTGCCATGGTGTTGCCGGATCGTATCGCTGATCAGTTGCCCCAACTTATTTTCTCTGGCAATTTCAACACCGTCTTTGATATGGGCAATCAGGATTAAGCCCGACATGGATGGCGCCAATTTATCGTGTCGATTTTTACCTTCGGTCTGGTTTTCGATAAAGTATAACGGTTTTCTGATTTTGCCGATGTCATGATAATATCCGCAGACTTTCGCAAGCATCGGGTTGGCACCGATTTCTGTTGCGGCGGCTTCCACCAGGGAACCGACGATGACCGAGTGATGATAGGTGCCGGGTGCTTCAATCATCAAGCGGCGCATGATCGGCCGGTCCAGATGTGCAAGTTCAAGCAGCGTAATATCGGTGGTATAATCAAAGGCAATTTCGGCCAGCGGCACGATTCCGGCCGTTACGATACCGGCGCTGATGCCGCCCAAAAAGGCAAAAGCCCAATCCCATATCAATTTGGCAGTCGACAACTCACCGGTATAGAAGTGGGTGGCGGTGGCCAGCACGATATTTAACAGGCCCAGCTTGGCGCCGGCGATGATAAACGTTTTCCTTTCACGACAACTGCGCAGCCAGTAGGCGGCCATTGTTCCGCTTATCAGGAAATACATAAACATTTCAAAACTGTTTTGAAAAATAAGGCCAAAACCAACCGCCATTACCAGGGCCATGGGAACGGCCACGCCCATTCCCAAAAACAAGCAGACAATCATGGCCGCCGCAGTTAGCGGAATGCCAAAATAGGTTGAAGATGGCGGGATGGAGACCGGTGAATTCTGGGTCAGCAATTCCGATAAAGAGACCGAAACCTCTGACAGAAAGAAAAATAGCAGGGCCAAACTGGCAAGCAGCAGCAAACTCTTATTGTGATAATGGGCCATCAGGCCCTGCTGATTTAAATGTAAAATGTAGGTCGTGACCAGAAGGCACATCAGCAACAGGGCAGCCCCGAAGCTGCTGAGCAATATTTGTTCCCGCTGGGTTTGAGCATGCAGCGCCTGGAGTTTGAGCAAATCAAATTCAGTCACCAGCGAACCTTCTCTTAATACCATTTCACCGGCTTTGATTTTGTACAGTACCGGTTTGACCTCGGCGGCAACTCTGTTCTGCCTTTCCTGGGTTTCGCTGCGGTTAAGGGTGATATTAGGCTGAATGAGTTCCTGAACAAAGTCAACGACCAGATTCTTGAGCGTATAGTCTACACCCTGAAGGTAGGGCTGGCTGATGCTGCGAACCATGGCCTTGGCCTGGTTCAGACCATAAAATTGGTTTAGATTGGCCACAAATTTTTCATTCTTTGTGGCAACATCCCTCAGAATAATGCCTTTGTCCAATTCCTTAAGTAGGATTTCTTTGTTGGTAACGACGCCCGTCGATAAAATGTTGTTTAGAATTTTAACAATAAGATCAGCAACGTCGCTGGAAAACGCTTCTTTGGCAAGGGCCTGGTAAGCACCTTTGCTGACACGGATGCCGATGGTTTCCTCGAATTGTGCCTGTTTTTCCCATATTAATGGCTTCACTGTGGGCTTGGCATTGCCGAGCAGGATCTGGTCTGGATCAGATGCGTCGCCTGTCTCTTGCAGTGGGCTGTCTTGGGTCGACTCGATTGCGGCTCGCATATCATCAAATGCCTGCGTCACGTTACGCATCAGCGTTTTCGCCAGATTGGCATCAAAATCGTAAACCGTAAGTACCTCTGCCATGGCCTGCTGGCGGTTTTTTTCGGTGACGGCTCGATCTTCAATAAAAAAATCGCGGGATGCCTTAATGTCCCGTTCGACCACATCTCCCAAATTATACTGGTGCCGGGTGATGACCAGGCTCGGATATAAAATGATAATGAATAGGATCACAAACAACACGAGAATCCCCCAGCGGATGCGGGTGTTGCTATCCAGTATTTTATTGATCGATTCTTTGCTTTTATCGAAATTCATGGTCAATGCGCTGGCGCTACCATCAGGCTTTAACGCGCAGTCGATGCATTACATGCAACACAAAAAGACGAGCAAACGCCGACTAATTCCACCGGATTGACCGGATTTTGCATACTGGAACGATCCAGGCACCTCATGTTCCTGTCTCTTACCGCCTTTGGCGGTATTGCCCAAACCACCCCTTGCGCGTGTGAGCGTTAACTCAGCCATTTTCGGAGCGCGAATTTTCCGTTGGGGTCCTTTCGTTATTGATCTTATCGTTTTCCTTTTCAGCTTCTAATTGCTCGTAGGCATCGATGATGTCCTGGACAAGCCGGTGTCGAACAACATCCAATTTTGAGAAAAAGACAAATTTAAGGGCTTCGATTCCCTGTAAAATATTTTTGGCCTGAATCAAACCCGATGTTCTTTCCGCCGGGAGGTCGATCTGGGTGATGTCTCCGGTGATGACCGCTTTAGAGTTAAAACCAATGCGGGTTAGAAACATTTTCATCTGTTCAGGAGTTGTGTTTTGGGCCTCATCCAGAATGATAAAGGAATCATTTAACGTTCGCCCGCGCATAAAGGCAATCGGCGCAACCTCAATGGCCCCTTTTTGCATCAAATTCGCCACTTTCTCGAAACGGATCATGTCGTGCAGGGCGTCATATAGGGGTCTTAAATACGGATCAACCTTCTCCGCCAGATCACCGGGTAAAAAGCCCAATTCCTCTCCAGCTTCGACTGCCGGGCGCGTCAGAATAATGCGATCAGCAGTGCCCTTCGTAAGGGCCGAAACCGCCATCGCCATCGCCAGATACGTTTTTCCGGTACCGGCGGGTCCGATTCCGAAAACAATATCATATTTGCGCATTGCATCAATATAATCCTTCTGAGCCGGACTTTTGGGGCTTATTGTCGTTTTTTTTGTGGTGATGAAAACCGTATCCAAAAAAATTTTTTTAAGATCGGCACGGTCATTTCCGCTGAGTACCCGTATGGCGTAATCAATATCATTGGCGTGGACAGGATATCCTTCTTTTAGTATGCCGTAAAGCTGCTCAAGAACATTTTGGGCCAGTCGGGCTGCAATGGACTCACCTTCAATAAATACTTTACTGCCCCTGGCATTTACAATGGTATCAGTTGCAGTTGCAATCCGCTGTAAATGGCGATTGTGCTCACCGAACAGCTGCTGGGCCAGTTCAATATCGGAAAAATCGACCGTGGTTTGTTTGTTTTCTGACAGAGTCTTCATCTATACTCTAATGATATCAGGATCAACATCCTGTGATCAGCCGGAACACACATTCGCCACCTTAATGGCGGGCTCTATTCCTATCACAACCTAAGATGATTGCAAGCTAGTTTCAAGTTCTAATTGTAGACCGATCTGGCGCAAATTACAATCAGAGCTTGCTTTAAGGCGTTAAAAATACCTTGACTCCCCATATTGGCTCTGTTAGTTCAACCGGCGGATGCGCACATAAGCAGAATATGCCGCCTGCCATCCCGGCAGATGGCGCAAAATCATGCACCTTGAAAGCGTTTTAATGGTGCTGCCTTACATGTGATTAAATGAATCCTTTTGATATATTTATCATAATTGTGATCAGTTACAGTATCATCCGAGGCCTTTTTCGAGGCCTGGTCAAGGAAGTATCTTCCATTATCGGCGTTTTGGGTGGGTTTTATGCCGCCCATTCTTATTATCCGATGATAGCCAAATTGCTTGCCGGTATAGTAAAGGATCAATCATATCTTAACATAATGAGTTTCTTGATTATTTTTTGTGGGATCCTCATTGTCATCAGCATTCTGGGCGTTGTCATCAAATATTTACTGAATGTTGCCTTTTTAGGATGGATCGACCGCATCTGTGGTGTCGGGTTTGGACTCATTAAAGGTGTTTTAATTGTAACGGTCATATTTATCATTCTCACCACTGTTCTT
>JASFGH010000421.1:0-4098 GCA_050123865.1 Desulfobacterales bacterium
ATTGTGTGGTCGTATTTCAATATCGATCCCTACAACCTTTCTATCACCGCCGATAAGCTCTAGAAGGGAAGCATAAAAAACTGTTGCCCCGCCATGAGCAACTCCAGTTTCTATTATCAAATCTGGCTTGACTGTCCATATAATTTCCTGCATTGCAATAATGTCTTGAGGGTATTGAATAATTGGACGTCCAAGCCATGTGAAATTATATTCGTACTTATATTTATCAGCTTCCCGCATCCAGATATTTGACAGGTCATGCAAACCTGCATCCTGAGACATCTTTTTAGTATTTTCCTTCACTTCATTGAAAAAAACTTCAATTGGATTCATTTATAAAATCCCTCCAATATGTTGAATCTGAACAAACATGCGTCCTGGCAGTGGGTCCAACATTAGCTATCAGGTCAAGGATTGAAACAAATGGCGTAAACTCACCATGCATTTGAGGATAAGCGAGCTTTTTATAATCCATATACCGGACTTCAATTTTATCCTTTTCAAAATCATCATGATCAAGATAATTCAAAGCACCATGTCCGGTAATATAACATTCACCACCAAAATACTTTACTATATTCTTTATTCTGTCGCCCTTGTATCCACCGATATCAAGTTCGGATGACTTATAATAGGAACAAGATTCCCCGATATCGAGATACTGTCTGATACGATGTATACCTTCGATCAACATTTCCGCAAACAACAAGCCCGGTTGGTAAAGCGTATCTGAAGCCAAAGTCAAAGCATCATCGCTAAACGTTGACCCCTGAAATGACCATTTCAGGCTAGAAAGATGCTTTCTTCGCCATTCGGTCTCTTCTTTAATCTGCAATTCACAGATCAAGGTGCTACGTGAATGCTTGCACAATGGGACGGTAATCCAGTCGGTGCCTTGAGGAGTCTTGTACTGAACACGATTAATAAACCCACGGGTGAATTGCACATCATCATAGAAAACAAATACATCGGCGAGCCGAATCTGCTCAAAAATGCCGATCCATGGAAAATACATGGGCTGAGATATAACGACGGTCTTCATCCCGAAACACTCTCCAGCACCTGACGGATAATATTGCAAACCCGGTTGATTTCGCTTTTGGACATATCGTGATACGACGGTAAATTGATAGCGCGCCTGTGCAATCCGCGACTCACCTCGTTCTCCTGCCTTTCTTGGAACATCGGCAGCATACTAAGCGGCCAGAAGAACACACGGCCATCAATATTATCGGCTTTGAATGCAGTAAGCAGGGCTTCTCGATCAAAGCGCACGCTTTCATTCACGACCAAGGTGGGCATCCAGTATCCATTCCTTGTACCCACCGGTTCTGGATTCATGCTGACAGGTAACCCGCCTAAGCCTTCTGCATAATAAGTGAAAATCTGCCGCTTGGCTGCGATGAGTGAATCTATACGCTCCACCTGGGCGCAACCAATGGCGGCTTGAATGTTAGACATCTTGTATTTAAACCCTATCATATCCGGCCAGAACTGTTTGATTTGTCCTCTGGCACGGCCATGATTGCTGAGCGTCAGCACCTTCTCGTATATATCGGCGTTGTTTGTAACAAACATTCCGCCTTCGCCAGTCGTCAGCGTTTTAGTCCCGTGGAAGGAAAATGTGCCGAATTTACCTATGGAGCCCGCCCGCTTGCCACGATAGATGGAGCCTATGGCTTCTGCGGCGTCCTCAATCACCGGGATACCATGTTTGTTCCCGATGGCGAGGAGTTGATCCATCTCACAGAGATTGCCGTAAAGGTGACAGGCGATGATTGCTTTGGTGCGTGGGGTAATGGCAGGTTCAACCATTTCCGGGTTAATGCACCAAGTATCGTGAAGAATATCCACAAAAATAGGCTTGGCACCCAAGTGAACGACGGGCGCGGCAGTGGCGATCCAGTTGGTGTCGGCCATAATAACTTCATCGCCAGGGGCGATAGCCAAGGCCGCAAGGCCCATGTGCAGGGCACCGGTGCAGCTTGAAGTGGCGATGGCGTGTTTCACACCCAAATGTTCTCTGAAGGCATTTTCAAATCTATCTATATACTCGTAGCAGCGGTCCCCCCAGCCATTGCGGGCGGCATCGCTAGCATAATCGACTTCCAGTTCAGTAATAGACGGTTTGGTATAGTAAATGCGGGATTTGTTCATAAGAGCTCCAGTTCCGGTACTGCAACCACAAATTTTCCACCCCAGTCACGAACCGATCCTTGCTGTCTTATCACCTCATTTGCGATATTCCATGGGAAAATCACCACCCAGTCAGGCTGATACTCAATCAATGCTGAAGGTGACACAATGGGGATATGGCTGCCAGGGGTAAATTTTCCTCGTTTATGTGGTGAAGCATCCACAACAAATTCAATTAAATCCCTTTTTACTCCGCAATAATTTAAAAGGGTATTGCCCTTGGCTGCTGCTCCGTAAGCAACAACTTTTTTGCCGCGGATTTTCTGTTCTATGAGAAATTCAAGCAGTTCATATTTTACCTTGTCCGCCTTTTGTTGAACATTCTGATAATAATCTAATTTTAGCATCCCTTTTGCCGTCTCTTTTTTCAGTAAACCGGCAACCGCTTTTGTTATCGGCTTCGAATTATCCTCATGATGCCCGGCATAGATTCTCAATGAGCCGCCATGAGTTGGAATCTCCTCTACGTCAAAAACGATCAAACCGTGATTTGCAAAAATGTGGCGAACTGTATGAAATGAAAAGTATGAAAAATGCTCATGGTAAATGGTGTCAAACTGGTTTTCTTCAACAAGACGCATCAAATGTGGAAATTCCATGGTCACAACACCATCGTTCTTCAAAACGATCTTGAGACCGGCCACAAAATCGTTGATATCCGGTACATGGGCCAGGACATTGTTGCCGATAATCAGATTCGCTGTTTTACCTTGTTGAAAAAGTCTTTGTGCAAGATCAACGCCAAAGAACGCTTCCAGTGTCTCAATCCCTTTTTCTCTGGCAGCTTTAGCAGTGTTGGCACTCGGCTCGATGCCCAAACAGGGTATCTGTTTTTCTTTGAAATATTGCAGTAAGTATCCGTCATTTGAAGCAATTTCGATAACGTACGCCTTGCCTGTCAGCTCGAGCTTTTCGGTAATCAAAGCCACATATTTTTTGGCATGCTCCAGCCAGGAGGTGGAAAAGGATGAAAAATAGGCATAATTCTGGTTAAAAATTTCAGCGGACTTCTTATATTCGTCAACCTGCACCAAAAAACAATTTTCGCATACATAGAGTTTTAGTGGATAAAAAACTTCCGGCTCATTCAGCTGGTCTTTGGTTAGAAATGAGTTGGAAGGAGGAGTAGCGCCTAGATCGATGAACTCGTGATGAAGTTTATGTTGGCAAAAGCGGCATTTCATTGGAGTTGAATCCCTCCAAAATCCTGAGACAGCCTCGCATAGCTGTTATCTTTGTCAGATATTTCAGTAGGCTCCAAAGGCCACTGTATTCCGATTTTGGGATCATCATAACACACGCCGTTTTCATGTTCGGGACTGTAGAATTCAGTGTGAAGATAAAGGAGCTCACAGTTTTTTTCCATCGTCTGAAACCCATGGGCAAATCCTTCCGGAATAAATATCATCTTCATATTTTCCGCAGCCAGTACTTCACCGTGCCATTTTTGAAAAGCAGGTGAGTCTTTCCTCAAATCGATAATCACATCAAACACCGAACCGCGCAGGCATTTGACCATCTTTGCCTCTGCCTTGGGTGGATATTGAAAATGCATCCCCCGGATCGCTCCTTTCGGCCGGGTCACAGAATGGTTGATCTGGGCTATGCATTTATCCTGCAGAATGCTCTGAAGCTCTTCCCGACAAAATAGACGCGAAAATAATCCCCGGTTATCTTCAACCGGCTCTGGCTCAACAATATAGGCATCCGGAAGTGAGATTGGTTTGATTTTCATTGAACGGCCCATGATATCTCTTTGTGTTGCGCATCGGCTAAATACGTTGTTAATTGCTCATCGCTTAGAACGTGGTTTGACTCATAATACGCTTTATACCATTGTGCGGTTTTGGCGAATGCAGCGGAACCCCTCCATATCGAATTCCATTTCAGTTGGGCATGCAC
>JASFGH010000422.1:0-4097 GCA_050123865.1 Desulfobacterales bacterium
GCTATAGGCTGGATTTTTACTGCGCTTTTTGATAAATTCACCCATTTTAAATTGCTCGGACAGGGTTTGCCCATTTTTGACGTTTTCAGCCTGGCTCTGCTCAATTTCCGCAATTTTGCAAGCCAACGAAATGATGTCTTCAATATCCTGCAACAGGGCGAAAACCACCCCGTCATCATCGCCAAAAACCACATCATCGGCTGTTACTTTAAAATCACCGAACCTGGCAGTCGTAAGGGCATCCGATCCCCGTGGGTAAGCTCGCTTGGGCCCCACCGGAAAGGCACCATAGCTGAAAACCGGAAAGTCGATCTGAATAAGCTGAGGCGTATCGCGGTGAAAGCCCCAGACCGCAATACCACCCAGCCCCTTTTCCCGGGCTTCCAGAGCCGTTAAATCCCCGATGCAGCCCTCGTGCCTTCGGGCGGCATTGTCGATGGTCAAAATATCGCCTGCCTGGGCATTGGCCATGACTTCCAGGAAAATATCCACACTGCCGGAATGTCTGACCGGCAATACGCGACCGGCCATCCGCCAGCCCGGCACCAGCGGTTTGATTCCAATGGGCGCTACCCGCATAAAAACGCCCAGCCGCATGCAGGCGTCGGTAATCAAAGGGGTTGAAAGTGTGGCAAAGGCTTCTTTTAGGCTCTGATTGTCCATAAAACCCTCC
The DNA here is from genome assembly GCA_050123865.1 of Desulfobacterales bacterium. Lineage (GTDB taxonomy): Bacteria > Desulfobacterota > Desulfobacteria > Desulfobacterales > JAHEIW01 > JAHEIW01. Next base: position 674 of record JASFGH010000422.1, read on the forward strand.
CAAAACGGTTTAATAGTCCCCTACAATGCCCGCTAGCTGTGTTACAAGCCGATTCAAAATGCTCGCTATCGCGTATGCTCCACTTTTGAATCGCCTTGCGCCTTGCTATCGAACATTGTAGGGGGCTTTAAAACCGTTTTTTAATATTTAAAATATTATGAGACTAGTTGGAAACCCCAAATTGTACAAGATGAAATTTTTATTGCGGATAAGATTATTAGAATGCTGCTATATATGGAATAATGGATGAAAATACAAGAATTTATATATGATCAATTGATATAGATCAATTACCGGATGGTTAATATTGAATCGGAAACTGTTTACACAGGTGCTTAACCTCCTGCGCCACCTGATTCAGGATCTTTGCGTTTTCAGCATTGGACATGGCGTTGTCCATCATGCGGGCAATCTGCCGTACCTCGGGCTCCTGCATGCCTCTGGATGTGATTGCCGGGCTGCCGATGCGAATACCGCTGCTGACCTCCGGTCTTTCCGGATCCGCCGGAATCACATTGCGGTTAACGATAATTCCAACTGACTCTAAAGTTTCTTCAGCAAGTGCCCCGGTCAGCCCCCTGGGTCGCAAATCAACCAGGACCAGGTGATTGTCGGTTCCACCGGAAATTAACCGATACCCCAGACGTTCGAATTCGGCGGCAAAACAAGCGGCATTGTTTAATGTTTTCTTTTGCAGATCCACAAAATAGTCTGTCTGCGCTAAATGAAAGCAGACCGCCTTGGCGGCGACCAAATTAAGCGAAGGGGTACCCTGACCGCCGGGGAATATGGATCTGTTAATGTGGTCAGCGTATTTTTGCTTGCACAAAATAACACCGCCCCTGCCGGCGCGTAAGGTTTTGTAGGTCGTAAAGGTCACAAAATCGGCATGCGGCACCGGACTGGAAATGACTTTGGCGGCCACCAGACCCGCAATGTGGGCCATGTCGACGAGCAGGGCAGCCGAGACGGATTGTGCAATTTCAGCAACTCTTTCATAGTCAATCAACCGGGGGTAGGAGCTGGCACCGGCGACGATCATGCGGGGCTCGAAAGATTTAGCGAGGCTTTCCAGTTCATCATAATCGATTTGTTCGGTTTTAAGGTTGAGTCCGTAATGCTGAAAGTCAAAACAGCGGCTGGTCATCGAGGCCGCATCACCGTGGGAAAGGTGTCCCCCATGCGACAACTTCATTGACAGGATGCGATCTCCCACATCCAGCACGGAAAAATAAACCGCCAGGTTGGCTGAAACCCCGCTGTGCGGCTGAACATTGGCATGCTCGGCTTCATACAAATCCCTGGCTCTTGAAACCGCAAGGCTTTCCAGCTCGTCTGCATGCCGACAGCCGGCATGAAACCGTTTACCCGGAAACCCCTCAGCCGCTTTGAGGCTGAAGATCGATCCCTGGGCCTCCAGAACAGACCGGGGCGCATGATTTTCAGCTGCAATCAAATCCAGCGTGTTTTCAACCCTGGATTCTTCATCCCGGATAATCCGGGCCACCTGCGGATCATCTTCCATCAAGTAAGGCATAATTTTTCCTTATCTATCAAAGTAGATGCTCTTACCGGTCACCGATAGCGGGATGCCCATGACAAAATCCCAATCGACGATATCCATCTCGCGCGCCACCACCCCGACCCGATACATAATCCGGTTGTCGACGTTGAGCATACTGGCTGTTTTAACCGCTGAGCCCAGCGCAATTCCCAAGTCCAGCAGCCGATAGGCGCAGGTCGGCCCCGAAAATTCGCCCGCTTCTTTTTTTTGTTGCTGAAACGTTTTGCAATCCGGATATCCGCAGGCCGCACAGTCCAGGCCGAGAGTGTTCATAGCGATATTTTGCACGAGCATCAGACTGTTTCGGTTGTAGATTCAGATCCTAAGGGTTTTAAGACGATGATCAGTTGCGGCAACAGTGTCAGAGCGGCCAGCAGGGCGATGAGCATCGCAAGCGCCGTCAGCAAACCAAAATAAATGCTGGGTATGAAATTTGAGAGGGTCAGAATTAAAAAACCACTGATAATTGTCAGCGATGTATAGTACATGGCACGGCCAATGGTGCCGTGGCATAAGTGAACTGTTTTGACATAACCGCTTTTTGCCTTAAACTCGTGTCTGAAACGGTAAATATAGTGAATCGTATTATCAACTGCGATTCCGATGCTAATAGCGGCAATGGTGATGGTCATCATATCAAGGGGCATTTTCAACCATCCCATAATACCGAGCACGGTTGAAATCGCCAGCAGATTTGGTATGAGGGCAATCAGGGCCAGTTGCAGCGACCGAAACAGAATCAGAAACATGCCAAATAGCACCAGCACGACCACTCCCAAGGTCAGAATCTGGGACTCAAACAAACTCTGTAGCATATTGTTATAGAGCACCAGCAGGCCGGTCAAATGGACTTGATGATCGCCTAGCCCTATTCTATAGACAAGGTCGTATCGAATCTTTTTCAGCAGGGCATCGCGTCTCAAGGATTTTTCGGAGTCCTTGACCCGGATGGAGTAACGCAGCTGATGATGTTGCGGAGACACATAAGGCTTTAATATGATGCGCTTAAATTTTTCAGGCAGTTCGCTGTATACCAGAGCCAGTTGAAAATTATCTAACGGCTGGCCTTTATTTAACTTTGTCGCAATTTTCAGCATCGTTGCTAGCGACAGGACCTTGCCGGTCTCGGGCAAACCATCCAGATAGTCATGGACCCGTATCGCCAGGGCCATCCGGTCAGCCGTGAACCAATACTTTTCACTATCGTCCACTGATTTAAACTCATCAAATTCTTCAAATTCGTCATCACCGGCGGGCTGGTTTTTGACTTCAACCTTGGCTTGTGATGTTTGCGATTCATCCAGTTCCACGATCACGTCCAACGGCGTGGTGCCACCCAGCCTTTCGTCAATAACTTTCAGGCCCTGATAAATTTCGGTGTCATCTTTAAAGTAATTTATAAAGCTGTTTTCAACAACGAGTCTGGTAATACCAAAGACATTCATAATTAGGATGAAGCAACTCACGCAGAGTATCAGGGTGCCGCGTGCTTCCGTAAACCTGGCCAGAGCAGATGTAAAGGCGAAACGCTTTTCGTTTATGGCCTGCGGCGCTTCCTTACCTAGCAACATTAGTCCGGCCGGAAAGAGTAAAAATGTTACGATCAGCGATACCGCGATACCGGCACTCATCATCCAGCCAAAGGTTCTGACAGGCAGAATATCGCACAGCAACAGAGAGCCAAATCCGGCGATGGTCGTCAAGGCGGCATACAGACATGGCGTCAGCATTATGCCCACCGTGTCAAGGATAAGTTGACGTTGGTCAGCTTCAGGATTCAGCGTCGCAAGATCCTTGTAGCGCACGATCAAATGGATCGTAATCGCCATCGTAATGATCAGTTGCAACGATATAAAATTG
>JASFGH010000423.1:0-4071 GCA_050123865.1 Desulfobacterales bacterium
CTCATTATCCGTCAGAAAAACAAAGGTCTTGCCGTCTTCAATAAATTTATAACCGCTACCGCCGTTCGGGTGACTGATCGGTATGGGGATGACGGATACCGAACCGATGGTAAATTCCTGAGGGCAAGATTTTTCATAAGTCATCTGTGCTTTGACGTCATCGTATTTTACCGGAAAATTGGGGGGTGCCATAACCGTTGATAAAATAGTTTCCACAAACTGACTGTGAAACGGACAGCCGTGCATCAAAAGATGGGCATTTTTAGCGTAAAGGGGTTTGAAGAACGGAAATCCCATCAGATGGTCCCAATGGGCATGGGTGAACAGAAAGTTGATGTTAAGCGCATTTTCTTCTACCAGTTTGTTTCCGAATCTGCGAATTCCGGTACCCGCATCGACCGCAATGATATCGCCGCTTTTGGTTCGAATCTCCAAACTGGTGGTATCCCCACCGTATTTCAGATACGATTTGCCCGAAACCGGAATAGAGCCCCGCGATCCCCAGCATGTGATTTGCATCTTGGACCTCTCAAGAGGGATTTCTTTATTTCCTAATGGTCAAATTCACCATAAAATGTATGCCAGATTCCTTCATGAGTCCAGCTTTTTAATATCTTAGCCGGCAAGCGCTCTATTTCAATTTTTATCTGTTTGGCTTCGCTGCGCATAAGGCCGGAAAGGACAAAGCATTTTTTGGTTCTGAAACCGTCTGATTGAATCAGCTTTTGCATGACCGCGTAGTGGACATTGGCCATCAGCAGGTCCGCCGGGCAATCAATAAAGTCTTCAGCATATCCCTGCACGACTGCCACCTGTTTGGCAAGGCCGTTAAGGCGGACGTTTCTTGCCGCCGTAGTGGCCGCCAGTAAATTCAGGTCAACCGCAAGATTTAACGGGCAGTTCAGACGCGCGGCGGCCAAGACCAATATGCCGGTGCCGGTACCTAAATCCAGGGCGCTCCTGGGTGAGTGGCGCCGGCATGCCAGCTGGAGGGCATCGAGGCAATCACGGGTGGTGGGATGGGTGCCGGTGCCGAAGACCAGCCCGGGATCTAAAATTAACATGTGCTGCCCCGAGTGGCTTTGATCGCGATCTTCCCACGGTGCGATGATCTGAAAGGGGCCGTGATCAAAAGAAGTGAATTCCGTTCCCTGCCATTGCGCGTAGGGCATGTGATAGCTTTCGATCAAGCGGAGCTGTGGCTGGGACTGTAAAAGAATCTGAACTTCCTCAAAAGCAGGCTGAGAGAAGAAAAGAAACGAAAAATCATCTTCTTCCCAGTTGCCGATAAAACTGCTTTTGTTGATTTGTTCCTGAGATGTTAACCGGCCGTTCAGGTGGTAAATATACAGTTCATCATAGGGGCACGAACCGGATTTTTCGGGGATAGGACGCGGGCTTTGTGCGCTATTCATTTTTGGGCAACTGATCTAAATACCACTCCATGGGGTCCAGCAATTTAAAACCCAGGTTTTTTAGTTTTTCTTTTATATGGGCAACATTTAAAGTTAATAGATACGGAAAAACGGCGCGTTTATTTTTTTCCCAATAGCGGGCCACCAGAATGCTGCCAAAGGAGATGTTTTCCTCGGTGATGGCATCGACAATTTTTTTCAATTGACCGACTTTTTCTTCCATCAGGATGCACAGCAAGGTACCCGGTTCTCCAATTCCCAGAACATTGATGAAGGCTCGCAGCAAATCTCGAACCGATATAATCCCGGTTAAGGTGCCGTCTTCTTTTACAACCGGCAGTGCGCCCACGCGGGCATCCTGAATGACCAGCAACGCATCCTGAATGGTGTAAACAGGAGAAATGGTGAGCGGGTCCTTGGTCATGATCTCTTTTATTTTCAATTCTGTAAAATTTTTCTTTTCTTCTTCACTTGGAGCGGTCTTGAAAAATTTATAGGGCAGTGCGCTTCTGATATCCCGATCCGTCACGACACCAACGAGGCGGTTGCCGGATTCGATTACCGGCAGGTGCCGTATTTTATTTTCGGCCATCAATTCCTGGGCCTTAAAAATACCATCATTGGGTTCAACGGTAATCACCTTGCGGGTCATGGAGTTGCTGACGAACATAATTATTTCTCCTTTTATTACAGGTAATACAACGAGACAAAATAAAGTCGATTTACCACGAAAACACGAAAGAAATAAAACGCGAAAGGATTAATAAACAATTTCGTGCTTTCTCAATTTCGCGTCTTCGTGGTTAAAAATTTTTACGCTCCCAAAAAGACAACATCCTAACCGCTTAACAAGACCTCTACATGATTACGGGCCAATTCCGGCAGGCGCCTGATCGAATATCCGCCTTCGAGCACCGATACCAGCCGGCCCCGGGCATGCTCGGCAGCCAGTTGAACAATCAATTTGATGATCCAGGTAAAGCCTTCGCTTGTCAGCTTGATGTCCGACATATTATCTTCGATGTGGGCATCGAAGCCGGATGAAACCAGAATAACCTGCGGCTTAAAATCCGCAAAGGCCGGTACCAGATCCCGTTGCAGTACTTGCTTGTATTCGTTATCCCCCTGGCCGGGCAGCATCGGTGAATTTTTGGTGTAACCATGCCCGGCATCTTTGCCTGTTTCAAATTCACGACCGGTTCCGGGATAAGCAAAGGTCGGATGTTGATGAATGGAATAGTAAAATACGGTGGGGTCTCGTTCAAAGATGTGCTGGGTTCCATTGCCATGGTGGACGTCAAAGTCGACTATACCCACTCGTTGAATGTCCCATTCCTGCTGAATGTAGCGGGCCGCTATGGCCACGTTGTTAAAATAGCAAAATCCCATGGCCTGGCTAACTTCAGCATGATGGCCGGGCGGTCGAACGGCGCAAAAAGCATTGTCCAGTTCGCCTTCCATAACCAGCCGCGTGGCCTCCAATACCCCCCCCGCCGCCAGCAATGAAACCTCATAAGTTGCCGCGCACATCTGATTGTCGGGACTGTCAAAGATGTTGTTGCCACTGCTGCAGGCTTTCTGCAAGCGCTTGATATATTGGGGGTCGTGCACGGTTTCCACCCATTTCAAATCCGCCGGCACGGCCTTTATTAATGTGAGATGCTCAAGCAGGCCCGCCTCCTGGATACCTCTGTAAACGGCTGGTAGTCGATCCGGCACCTCCGGGTGATAGTTACCGGTCAGGTGCTCCTGGTATCTGTCATCGTACAAAAAGCCTGTACTATTGCTCATTGATTTTCCAGTCCGTGTCACTTAATCTTGGTCAATGCTGAAATAAGGCATAAAGCATAAATTGCAGAGGGCATGGGGCATGGCGTATATTCAATTCGGGAAAAAGGCTTATATTCGAGCTCAAAGCCCCGGCGCAACGCACACCATGCGCTTTACCCTATGCAGGCTTTAGGCGACGATTTTGTCAAATATGTCAAATGCCGCTTTGACCGATATACTATCTTCAGGCATTTCAATGGTCGGGCGGCCGTTGAAATCAAAATCATATATGAGATCATCCGCCGGCACGGTTCCGATCAGCTCAAGATTGGCTTCTTTAAGTTTGTTCATGACCGGTTCGGGCGGTTTTTCCCGTGCCTGATTGATCACTAGGTAGCTTTTACCAATACCGATATTCAGACAGCGGGCCAATTCATCTATACGTACCGCTGCCTGTAGCCCCCGCCTGGAAGAATCCGATACAATCAAAAGGATATCGACATCTTTGGTCGTCAACCGGCTGATATGCTCCATGCCGGCTTCATTGTCCATTACGATATAGGGATAATTACCGGACAGGCGTTCAAGGTAATTGGTCAGCAGCGTGTTGGCTGCACAATAACAGCCGGCACCCTCCGGCTGACCCATTACCACCAGATCATACCCGTCAGCTTCAATCACTGCTTCCTCAAGCTTCATTTCCATAAATATGTCTTTGGTCATGCCGCTGGGAACATCTCCTTTTTTCATATCTTCACGGGCACCGCCCAGGGTATTGCCGAGCTCGAGACCCAGGACTTCATTCAAATTGGCATTGCAATCGGCATCCACGGCCAGAATCGGCGTTTTATTTTTTTTCAACAAAAATTTTATCAGGAGACCGGCC
>JASFGH010000424.1:0-4070 GCA_050123865.1 Desulfobacterales bacterium
TTTAAAGGCAAGATATGTGTCATTTCGGCGGTGCCGTCTCTGGATACACCGACATGCGACATGGAAACCCGCCGTTTTAACGAAACAGCCAGCCAGCTGGGTGATGATGTCGTCATTTTAACGGTCAGCACGGATCTGCCTTTTGCCCAGAAGCGTTGGTGCGGGGCCGCCGGTGTCGATAAGGTCGTCACGCTCTCAGATCACCGCGAAGCCGCCTTCGGAAGCGCTTTCGGTGTGCTCATCAAAGAATTGCGGTTGCTGGCAAGATCGATTTTCGTTGTGGACCGCAATGGCATCGTTCAGTATATTCAGCATGTCAAGGAGCTTTCTGAAGAGCCGGATTATGATGCGATCATCGAAGCTGTCAAAAAGTTAAGTTAGTATCAACGCCGATGCGAATCGCGCAACGGCTGCCCGTTTAGCATCCTTCTGTGGCTCCGGCAGGGCTGTCATATCGCTGAGGAGTGCTTTATCATCTATCGTTGCTTTGCAATTGTCTCCTGAAGCCTGGATGCCTGACTTGTCCGATTTTGTCGGTCAGATCCATTGCAAGCAGTTTAAAATACTGATATAGTTCTTCAGATTGGCGTATTTCTGGCGGTGTGGGTTGCACGCAACCCCCTTGCACCCTGGTGTTACCAGCACATCTGGCTTTCTGCCAGCGAACCATATATCATTATGACCAAACGCAAACCCGAACTCGCCAGTATTAATAACCCTGAATCGTGGGTAGACAGCTATGGCGATTTCCTGTACCGATTTGCCCTATCAAGGGTCAAAGATCCTGCCGTTGCAGAGGATCTGGTCCAGGAAACCTTTCTGGCTGCCCTGCGCGCACGTGAAAATTTCAAGGGTCAATCCGCCGGCAGAACCTGGCTGATTGCCATACTGAAACATAAGATCGTCGATCACATCCGAAAAAAAATTCGGGAACCGTCTACCGATAAAATTGAAACCCTGACGGACACCTCCGATCCGGATTTCGATGAACGCGGCCATTGGCAAATACGACCGGGTAAGTGGGCTGTCAATCCGGATAGCCTATATGAACAAAAAGAATTTGTAGATGTGCTTTATCGCTGTTTGGCGGAACTGCCCGAACGCCTGGCGGAAGCCTTCATCAAGCGCGAATTGGATGGTCTCAGTACGGAGGAGATCTGTAAGGAGTTGGAGATAACGGCGACGAATAGCTGGGTCATGCTCTATCGGGCCCGCATGTCCCTGCGGCGCTGCTTGGAAAATAAGTGGTTGAGCGCAGGGTCATAAAGGAGTTAATCTGTGCGCTGGATGTATAATTGTAAAGAAGTTTCTGAAATGGTTTCAGAATCCATGGATCGGGCCTTGCCCTTTTATCAACGCGTGCTGATCCGCATGCACCTTCTGATGTGCAAATATTGCGCAAGGTGCATAGCGCAATTTGAAACCATCAGGGCCGCCATGCGTTATGATGAACTACACGGAAAAGAGCTGGATGCTTCCCGATCGCTTTCCAATGACGGCAAAGAAAGGCTCAAAGAATTTCTTAAAAACCATCTGACCGATGCACACTAAAGGCTTAATTCAGTGGCTGATACAGTTGATATTCGATCCATGAAAGATAGGGGCGGACGGCGTTCGCTGCCGGATCGTCGACAATATACGTCATCCGAGCATTTTCCAGAAAGACGATTTTTTCGCCATCGTCGCAGCGGGTTGGATCGAAGAAGCCTGCAAAGTCTGAAACTGCGTAAAAAAAGGGAGCGCCGGAAGGCCTTCCAAGAAAAATATTCTAACGAATAGGTTTCTCCAAAAAGGGAAGTACTTTTTTTCGGTTTGAAAACAAAAAAGCACTTCAGCCGATTGTCACCTGATTGGCAGAAAGGGCTTTTTTCATGAGTTTACTGTTTTGGTTTAGCCCCGCCTTTCAGTGATTCGGGTAAATTGCCGTTTCCACCAATGATGCGCTCTATTTCCCGGGTAATGGTCAGGCGGTGAGCCAGTTGTTCAAGGGCCCGGGCGGCTTTTTGTAAACGATTTACGGTGACCGTCATTTCCAGAAACCGCTGCTTTTCCTGATAGCTGAAACCTTCGCATGCCGCTGCCAAAAAAGAAACCGCTTTCGCATCCAACCGATCATTGAAGTCACCATCGGTGTATTGGCCGGTTATGGCATTTATTTGTTTGAGAAGCTGAATGCATGCGTGCGCCAATTTTTGCGATGTTTCCAAATCTGAATTTTCTGGTGGCCAGTCATCAAAAAATTCGACGCGAGCCTCTAGGTAAGGCTTTTTTTCAAAAAGCGCCTCTATACTAAACCGGTTTTCTCCTTTCGTGATGATGTCCATACGACCATCATCATAGCGTTTCAAAATATCGACAATGCGCGTTGTACAACCCTTGGTTTCGAATTGTTTGCCGCTAAAATAAACGATGCCAAAAACCCTGTCATCCGCTAGGCACGCGTTAATCATTTGCCTATAGCGGTCCTCAAAAATATGTAATGGTAAGGACATCTGAGGCAACAAGACCAGGCCCAGTGGAAAAATCGGTATGATCGTTTCAGAAGGCATGCGCAAATACTCCGTTAATCGGGAAATAGCTGAAATGCATAGTCTCGCGTATATCTATGTTAGGATTAATGATTGAACAGTCAACACTCTTTATACCGCTTGTCATATTGATGTTCCGAAAAAAGGATGTCGGCATAAGTGTTGTAGCAAAAAAGCGTTCCGCAATCGGAACGTTTTTTTGGCAACCACTATAACGCATTGAAAAACAGAGGCAGAACCTTAAAAGATTCTGCCTTGTCATTATGATTCAGGATGACCGGTTTCTTGTTGGCCGACGCCACCCTGAATGATGCGAAGTTTTCCGGGGCCGGTTGTGCAGTTTATTGCCCGGTCGAATTCAAGACCGGTACCGTAATCATATAATACAACCGCAGCGGAAATTTCCTTACACCACTGAATAGTGGCATAATAATGGTCTATGGCCGGACCGTTAGGTGACGCTTCGATGTCGATTCGAACATGGGTGCCGGGATTTAAAGCAGCATCTGATTCAAAATAGAGGCCCCTGCGGCTGTAGTTGTACATTCTACCGTAAGCATATGTGCCGCAATCGCAATTTTTGATAATTAAAGGCGCTTCATAACCAAAACGCTTACTGGTTCTCCGATCATCAGCAAACATCTGCCCGTTGGCTGGCTTTAGGTTGTGGGTTATATGTATTATTTTTTCGGTGTAGGCCATAGGGTCACTTTTTAGCTTTTCGGTTGGGTTCCTTTAAAGCGTTATGATTTTAATCTTCGAAAAACGTCGCGGCGTTCGATGCAGGATCCGTCCCAGACACCGTTTTTACTCCTGCGTCCGGGGGTTCTGCGTCTTGCTAGGCCGCTTCTGCGGTCAAAGCCTTTTCGGCGATCTTTATCGGACCGTCTTTCAACACCTGAATAAGGTTGATGATTTTGCCGCCTGTCATTTCCTGATCGTGATCCGCCTCTATCCTTTATTTTTACCTCGTCCCCTTTTGTGCCCAAGGTATCTTCTCCTCCTCTTTTAAAAAACCAACGCTAATTTCCAGTTGGATAAAGAATTTTAGACAGATTCTTTTCGCTGGATGTTCAAATGCTGCAATCCACACCAACCAATTGTTTCTCGCCGCATCTGAACTGCAGGTTATGCCTTCAACGCGTCTACATAAGCAGCAAGCTTTGTGCCAACAAAGGCACAACTGTGAAGCCAGCCTTTATAGGAACTTAGCGCAAGGATGGATGAAGATGTTGTCTTTACGTACTAGATCTTATGAAGCGGATTCCTAATTAATGTGAACTTTATTTCACATTTAATCCAATCAAAAGGCAGCACCCGGCAAGGTTGAACGCGACTTTGCAGAGGTTACGTAGCGGAAGGCGCAAATGACCCATTCAAAATTCCTTCAGAACTGATGGAACGAACTTTTTCTATCAACCGGTTAGCTCTGTCTTTCATCAGAGCGCCAGCCCTATCGAAAACTTAAAATAATTGAACTTGTGTATATGATAAACGAAAAACAATCTCAAGATAGTTTTTTAGAGGTTTCTTTCCTGCTTG
>JASFGH010000425.1:0-4057 GCA_050123865.1 Desulfobacterales bacterium
AGCGGCCGGATCGATTTGCTGGGTGCAGTACCCCAATCTGAGAGCGGGGCGAAAGCGTATCACTATTCCTATGAAGGCGTGATCAGCAACTGGGGTCAGTTGTATGTTGGCGAACAGTCGACCATTGAATCAATTGTCGATCTGAAGGATAAAAAAATCGCTGTCCTGCACGATGACATCTATTTCGATGGTCTTAAAAAGCTGGCGGAACAGTTTGGTATTCAATGCCGCTTTATTGAGGCCTATGCATATACGGATGTCCTCAAGCTGGTGGAATTGGGGCGCTGCCAGGCCGGATTGGTTAATCATTTCTATGGTTTTCGTTTCGATAACCATTATAAAATTAAAAAAAGTCCCATTGTTTTAAGCCCGCAGAAATTGCATTTTGCCGCGCCTGCTAGAAAAAATGAATATTTATTAGACGCTCTAGACCATCACCTTCGAAAACTGAAAAGCAATAACCTTTCAATTTATTATCAATCCTTTCACAATTGGTTTGGCGCTGAAGATCAGATCAACTCCGCCCAATGGCTGAAACGGGCCATCATCATTTCGATAGCTTTATTTGTGCTATTTTTATTCACGGCCTTGTTTTCCAGGACCAAGATTATCTCGAAAACAAAAGCCCTGGTGGCCAAAGATGAACAGCTGGTCAGAGCGGTTGAATCTCGCAAGCAAGCTGAAAGCGTAATTCGCATAGGGGAAAATAAATACCGCCGCCTTTTTCGATATTCCAGTGATGCCATCTTTATCCATGATCTGGAGGGCCGGATTTTAGATGCCAATCAAATGGCTCTGGAGCAATTCGGGTACACCAAAAAAGAATTGTTGCAGCTTAAGATTCCCAATTTGCATCCACCCAAAACGTTGCTGAAATCCAGAGAGGCTTTTGAGGCCATCAGCGCTCAAAAACAAATCGACTTTGAAATTGAGTTCATCAGGAAAAATGGTGACATTTTTCTGGCCGCCGTATCATCGGGTTTATTTCAAATCGGTGAAGACCAGATTATTCAGAGTATTGTGCGCGATGTCACTGAAAAACGAAAGGCCCAGGATACCCTGCAGCAACACAATGCGTATATGACGGCACTACACGATACCACCCTCGGATTAATCAAACGATTGAACATCGATGATTTACTCAAAACGATTGTCGATCGTGCCGGCAAACTGGTTGGGCCGGCGGATGGCTACATTTATATTCATGATCCCCAAACCGATGAGCTCATACTCAAAGTGGGCACCGGCCGATTCGAGGAATTACTTGGATTTCAAATGAAGCCCGGTGAAGGCTTATCCGGAAAAGTGTGGCAGTCCGCAAAACCATTAAAAGTTGATGACTATCATCAATGGCCCGGCCGGCACCATCACACAAAGTTCAACGAGATGGGTGTTTCTCTGGGAATACCTTTAAAATCAAATCATCACACCATAGGAGTTATTGGTCTTTGTTCTCTGGACCCGCAAAAACAGTTTGGCGATAATGAAATTACGGTTTTAACCCGTTTTGCCGAACTGGCGTCGATCGCTTTAGACAATGCCCACCTGCATGCCAAGCTGCAGCAAGAACTCCAGGAACGCAAGGAGGCAGAAAAAACCTTAGAAAATTCGCGCCAAACTTTCCGCACTGTTTTAGACAGCATAGACGCGACCATTTATGTATCTGACATGGACACGCATGAAATTATTTTCATGAACAAGCACATGCGGGATGATTTTGGGCATAACCTGGTCGGACAAAGTTGCCACAAGGTGTTTCGCGATGAAAACCAGCCCTGTGGACACTGCACCAACTCAAGGCTGCTGGATGAGCAAGGCAACCCAACAGGCTCAATTGTTTGGGAAGGTAAAAATTCCCTCATCAATAAATGGTATATTAACTACGACCGGGCCATCAAATGGACCGATGGCCGCTACGTTCGCCTGCAGGTTGCCACCGACATCACCAAACTAAAAGAGCTGGAAAAAGAGCGCATCAAAACCGAAACGTTTCTACGTCAGGCCCAGAAAATGGAAGCCATCGGAACCCTGGCAGGTGGTATCGCCCACGATTTTAATAATATTCTTTCAGCCATTATGGGGTATGCCGAATTGTCCATGATGGATGTAAACCAAAAATCCGATGTAAAATATAATTTAAATGAAATTTACAAAGCCAGCCAGCGTGCCAAAGAGGTCGTCAAGCAGATTCTGACTTTCAGTCGTCAGGCAGAGCAAAATCGACAACCACTGAAGATAGACCCGATTGTCAAAGAGTCGATTAAAATGCTCAAAGCGTCTTTGCCGTCCACTATTCAGATTCAGCAATATATCGATCCGGCCGCCGGGATCATTGAAGCCGATGTGACCGAGATACATCAGATCATCATGAACCTGGGCACCAATGCTTATCATGCCATGAGTGAAACTGGGGGGCAGCTGGATGTGAAAGTTGAAAATGCTGATTTAAATGCTGAAACTGCCGGTCGACTTGAAATTGCAGCCGGCAATTATTTAGCGCTATCCGTCAGTGACACCGGTTGTGGAATGAGCCCCGAGGTTATGGAAAGGATTTTCGAGCCCTATTTTACGACCAAAGAAAAAGACAAGGGAACCGGAATGGGACTGGCTGTTGTCCACGGAATTTTGAAAAGCTATGGTGGAGCGGTTGCCGTGGACAGCCAGCCCGGCAAAGGAACCGTATTCACCGTTTATATTCCCACAGACGCCAAAGAAGTCCAGCCTGAATTAGAGGCCTCCCCGATTTTACCGACCGGAAACGAGCGCATCTTATTTGTAGATGACGAGCAAGCGTTGGCGGAAATCGGGAAAAAATCTTTGGAGCACCTGGGTTACAGGGTTGAAACCCGCACCAGCAGTGTCGAGGCACTGAAGCTTTTCCAGAAGTCCGCTGATAGTTTTGATTTGATTATTACCGATATGACGATGCCCGAAATGACCGGTGAAAGATTGGCCGGCGAGGTTATGAAAATCCGCGCAGATATTCCCGTCATCATCTGCAGCGGTTATAGCGATGAGGACCTGGTCAATCGTGCCTCCCAGATTGGCATAAACGCTTTTTTAATGAAGCCCCTTGTTATTCGGGACCTGGCGAATGCCATCAGAGAGGTGCTGGGGAAAGCAAATTCCACCGGCACCTTATCAGCCGCTAATTAATTGACCCGTTTCTCATACCACTCCGTTTTGGCAACCACCTTAAATCCCATTGACTCATACAAAGCGCGTGCGGCCGTGTTTTCGCTGTCCACGGTGAGTTCCACGATATCCGCACCTCTGGCTTTGAGCGCTTTGAGTCCATTGAGCAATATGGCCTTGCCGATTTCCTGCTGGCGATAGTCCGGGTCCACTCCCAGCATATGAATCTGGCCATTTTTTTCTGCCCGGCTTTCATTTTCAGCGCTGTTGATGATCGTCCAGCAATAGCCGATGATGTGTGTTTGCTCATAGGTGAGGATCACGTCCTGAGGTGCACGACTCTGCATGTTCAAGCGGTAGGCAATTTCTTCTTCGGTGTTGGGATTGAAACCCCAACTGCCGGCAAAACAGCGATTTTGTATTCTGGTCAGAAGATTGGCCTCGCCCGGCTCCAATCGGCGACTGGTGGTGGCGCCCTCATGAATGTCCGGCAACCGGAGGGTGTTGATGGCCAGCCGCATTTCGGTAAAATACCGAATATAGGCAAACCCCATTTGATTCAGAAAACTTTTGGTGCCTGCATTGCATTCCAGCACACTGACCTGGGCTGATTGAATACTCGATGGCCTGATGCCTTGCAGGCCCTCGGTCAGTAGTTTAGTGGCAATACCCTTGCGGCGGTGCAGTGGATGTACAAAGCCTGTGAGCAGCGCACGCCCGATTTCAGGCTCGCGGTTAATGACAAGACAACCGACCAGAACGCCGTTCAAATCAGCAATCCATAAATCGGTTTGCGGCTTAAATTTGGGGTGGCCCAGATCGTCTCTCAAGCTGCGGGCGGATGCGAAGTGGCCCGCAGGGTCCAGTTGGCTGGACTCGACATGCAGCCTTACGTACCTGTCAAAATCATCGTCTGAAAAGT
>JASFGH010000426.1:0-4050 GCA_050123865.1 Desulfobacterales bacterium
GGGAAGCCCGCCGACATTATGGTGTGATTTTATAACTGACGTCGGGCCGCCAAATGCTGATACCGATTCAATCACATCCGGATACAAGGTGCCCTGGGCCAAAAATTGAGCGTTTTTGATCTTTTTGGCTTCGGCTTCAAATACATCCATGAAAATTCGCCCAATAATTTTACGCTTTTTTTCCGGATCTGTAATGTTATTTAAAGCCCTTAAAAATCGGGCTCTGGCATTGACAAATCGGATATTGATGTTCAAGTGCTGCTTTAAGGTTGCCTTAAGTTTGTTGGCCTCATTTTTGCGCAAAAGGCCATTATCAACAAAAATGCATGTCAGCTGTTTACTTATGCTTTGATGGAGCAGCATTGCCGTTACAGATGAATCCACACCACCGCTTAAACCCAGAATGACCTTTTTGTCCCCAACGGTTTGGCGGATCTCCTGGATGGCCTCTTTGGCAAAGGATTTCATCGACCAGGATTTTTTGCACCTGCAAACACCAAATAGAAAATTTTTCAGAATTTTTTTGCCCAGCGGCGTATGGGCCACTTCGGGATGGAACTGAACACCTACCAAATGCTTTTTGCGATTGGCCGCGGCCGCTACAGCCGTATTTTCTGTGGAACCCAGTATGGTAAAACCATCGGGCAGGCGCTGAATAGAATCGCCGTGGCTCATCCAGCACTGCGTCTTTTGGGGAAGGCCCTTGAAGACACCGCTTTGACGTTTTATGCGAAGTTCGGCAAAACCGTATTCGCGTCGTCCGGCCCGCTTGACCGTTCCCCCCAACGCCGACATCATAAACTGCATGCCGTAGCAGATACCCAGAACCGGTATGCCCATTTTAAATACAGCCGGGTGTATTTTAGGACTGTCCTTTTCATAGATGCTGGCGGGACCGCCCGACAGAATGATCCCCTCAGGATTCAGGCGCCTGATGGCATCGATGTTGATGGTCGGCGGTTCAATTACACAATAAACCTTATTTTCACGCACGCGACGCGCAATTAATTGGTTGTATTGAGAACCAAAATCGATAATGAGTATCATGTTACCAAACGAATCCCTTCAGCGAATTGAATGGCTATTTGAAGATAAGAAACCTGACCCGAAGCAAACCCTCGATGTTCATGTTTACACATCTACCTCGGATTGCACGGCAGCGCGCGGCCGTATGTTTTCCTTGCCTATGATAGGATCTTAAGTTTTATCCCGAATTGAAATAAATTGCGGCCATTGGTTTGCGAATTCAGGGTGAATATGGTAGAGACGGCTCTAAAAGTCAACCTTATAAATCTAAAGCGCCTACATCCGTTTTCAACCGAATTGCACGTGCAGCGAATAATTGTACAGATATATGAAGTTCAGACACCGACGGAAGCTGAACAGCTTATCGAATTGGATGTGAACCATATCGGCAGTGTCATCCTATCGGAAGAAGATTGGCGGCAGCCAACCCTGAGAGAGACCATTCGAACCATTCGGTCATCCGCCGCCAAAAGCAGTTTGATACCCTTATATCACCAGCCGGATACTGTATTGCGAACGCTGGATTATTACCAACCCGATATTGTTCACTTTTGTGAAGCCCTGGTGGGGCATGAGCGCCTGGGGGATTTTTGTGATCAATTAATCAAGCTCCAGGCTACCGTAAAAAATCATTTTCCGGAAATCAAAGTGATGCGATCCATTCCGATTGCACAACCCGGTTGTACCGGAACGGTTCCAACACTGGATTTTGCAAAGCGATTTGAGCCCATCAGCGATTTTTTTTTAACCGATACCTTCCTGTCGAAGTCATCCGGCAGCAGCCAAAATGGTCAGCCGGTGCAGGGTTTTGTCGGTATTACCGGCAAAACCTGTAATTGGAAAACAGCCCGTAAGCTGGCTGAATCCTCCCGTATCCCGGTAATTCTGGCTGGGGGTATTTCCCCGCAAAATGCAGTGGACGGCATTCAACAGGTCCATCCGGCCGGTGTCGACAGCTGCACCCTGACCAACGCGCTTGATGAATACGGCCGACCGATCCGGTTTAAAAAAGATCTGGCTAAAGTTAAACAGCTGGTTGATCAGGTTCGTCAAACCCAAAAAATGCTATCGGGCCACGGTGACGATGGTGTAAAGTCGTGAAGGAGGAATAGAAAAAATGCTCGAAAGCGGTGATTTAAGAAAAGGATTAAAACTCGAATTGGATGGAGAGCCTTATGTGGTTGTCCAATTTGAATTTGTCAAGCCCGGTAAGGGGCAGGCGCTTTACAAGTGTAAATTGAAAAACATGCTGACCGGCGTCCAATTTGACAAAACCTTTCGATCCGGTGAAAAATTCAATTCCGCCGATCTGGAAGAGGTCCAAATGGAATACTTGTACGCGGATGGGGATCGATTCTGTTTTATGAACACAACCAACTATGAACAGGAATTTGTAACCACAGAGCAGATCGGTGACGCCAAAAATTTTCTAAAAGAAAACACGGTTTGCAATGTTTTGTTGTTCAAGGGGCGGCCGATTGAGGTGACGCTGCCGTTTTTTATCGATTTGAAAGTCGTCAAAACAGACCCTTGGGTAAAAGGAGATACCGCCTCGGGTGATTCCAAACCGGCAATTCTAGAGACCGGCCATGTGTTAAATGTGCCACCGTTCATTCAGGAAGGTGAAGTGATCCGCATCGATACCCGCACCGGTCAATATGTCGAGCGTGTAAAGGCATAGGCAGGGTCATCCGTATGGATTCTGAATTCTACTATTTCCAAACCACATGGTTTTAGGATCCAAAATAAGTGAATTTTTACAATCGCTATTGAATTCCAGAAGACTGGGATCGCAGGTGGTGTATTACCAGGCCCTGCCGGCTACACCGGCCCAATGGGCTGAACCAACACGCCCCTGGTCGCATGCGATCAAAACTATTCTGGAACCTGCCGGTATCAACCGTTTGTACCGGCACCAGGCCCAGGCCATTGATCTTATCCGCAACAACCGGCACGTGATGGTTGCCACTCCAACGGCCAGCGGCAAAACTCTGATTTACGACCTTCCGGTGCTGGAGCATTTTATAACGGATCCGGAAGCAACCGCCCTGTATATATTTCCCTTAAAAGCACTGGCGCAGGATCAGTTGCAAACCTTTGAAATGCTGACCGCCCACCTGGAGTCTGCTAGGCCGTCAGCAGCCATTTATGACGGTGACACCACCGCCTATCACCGTAAGAAGATCCGGCAGGCCCCGCCGAATTTGATTATTACCACACCGGAGATGCTGCATCTGTCATTGATGGCCTTTCATCAAAAATGGGCAGTTTTCTGGCGACGACTGCGAATGGTGGTGGTTGATGAAGTCCATACCTACCGCGGTGTGATGGGGTCTCACCTGTCCCAGATTTTCAGAAGATTTCATCGCATTGCCGAATACTATGGCCGCTCACCGGCCTTTGTCTTCTGCTCGGCGACGGTCGCCAACCCAGCCCAGCTGGTCAATCAACTCGCCGGCCTGAACGTTGACGTGGTGGACACCAGCAGCGCACCGCGGGGCCGTCGACATCTCGTGTTTTTAAATCCGGACCTCGGCCCGGCCCGCACGGCCATCCTGTTGCTCAAAATGGCCCTGAAACTGAAATTGAGAACCATTGTTTATACCCAGTCCCGCAAACTGACCGAACTGATTGCCATGTGGGCTGGCAACGAATCCGGCCGCTTTGCCGATCGAATCAGTGCCTATCGTGCCGGACTTCTTCCGCAGGAACGCAGGGAAATTGAAGCGCGGCTGGCAAATGGCGATTTGCTGGCCGTTATTTCAACCAGCGCACTGGAGCTGGGAATCGATATCGGGGATCTGGATCTTTGCTTGCTGGTGGGCTACCCGGGATCGATCATTTCCACCTGGCAGCGGGGTGGTCGAGTGGGTCGTAGCGGTCAGGATTCTGCTCTGATCCTGATTGCCGGGGAAGATGCACTCGACCAGTATTTCATGCGTAATCCGCAGGATTTTATCGAGCGTGCACCAGAACCGGCAGTCGTCAACCCCTTGAATACCCAAATAATGGGCCCGCATTTGA
>JASFGH010000427.1:0-4037 GCA_050123865.1 Desulfobacterales bacterium
CCGCAAATTGATCTTGGCCGATTGTGTTTTATCATTTGTAAATAATGCATCTATGTGTCAGAAATTTTCTGACATAAAAATCAGAAATCGTCTAATTGACAGTTTTTGCGCTTATTTGTAGGTATGAACACCGTATGGTTGCAAATAGCCCTTTCTGCGCTGAATAGCCTCGATCACCACCTCGCCCTTTTTGTTGAATGACAGCGGTTAGGATCACTTTCATTCAATGGCTATTTTGCTTTCGTGATAGCGGTGGCTGCTGTTTAAGGAAATTAGCCGTCCTGACCAGGGTCAACCGTTATGATGTTCTTCCACTGATCTATTAGTTGCCTTTTTGGCCGTGATGGGAGGTGGATCATGAAATCAACGTTTAAATTTTCATTTTGTTTTGTCATCCTATCCGCAATTGTCGCCATTTTAGCCGCCCCGGTGACCGGATCTGCGTCTGAACCCATAATTATCGGCGTCCCGCATTCAGAGGCCTATACCTATGCCAATATGATGAAAAATTCATTTGAAATGGCCCTTGAAACGATTAACAAAAAGGGCGGGATCAAGGGCCGATCCCTCAAACTGGTGTATGCCAACGACCAGGGCAAACCAAAGCCTGGCGAAAAAGCGATTATCGACCTTGTCGAAAAGAAAGGCGCCGTTATGCTGGTGGGCGGCTATCAAAGTAGCAACACCCTATTCATGGCCAGAATGGCCGAAAAGCTGGATCGGCCTTTTTTGGTGTGCACCGCTGCCGACGACCGCATCACACAAAGAAAATGGGAAAACATCTATCGACTGAACCCACCAGCCAAGGGCTACACCAATGGACTGGAAGATTTTTTTCTGAATAAATTCAAGCCCAAATCCATGGCCATCGTATATGAAAACAGCCCTTACGGCACCAGCGGCGCCATGCGAATGATGTGGTTCTGCCGCGGAAATGACATTGAGCTGCGTGCCATCGAGCCCTACCACAAGGAAAGGCTCAAACAGGATTACTTTAAACGAATCGTGGCACGCCTGAAAGAGAATCCGCCGGATGTGATCTACATGGTTTCCTACCTCAAGGATGGGGCCTTGCTGGTTAAGAATCTTCGAGATGCTAAAATCAACTCATTGCTGTCCGGCGGGGCCGGTGGTTTTACGAGCGAAAAATTTATCACCACAGCCGGCGCTAACGCGAATCAATTGTTGACCGCAACCCTGTGGACCCCCCAATTGCAGTATCCGGGGATAAAAGAATATTACGATCAATTTACGAACACATACGGCAGTTCGCCGGACTATCATGGCGCCGAAGCCTATTCAGCTTTGCTGGTGGCGGCGGATGTCCTGAAACGAGCCGATTCATACAGTCCCGCAAGTATCCGCAAGGCCCTGGACAAAACCAATATGGTGACACCTTTCGGGCCGGTGAAGTTCACATCATATGAGAACTTTGAAAGACAAAATAGTTTGCCGACTCAGGTTTTGCAAATCATTGATGGCAAATTCGAGTGTGTCTGGCCGCAAGCACTGGCAACAGCCAATTTTGTTACACCGCCTAAGTGAGCATCAATAATCCGGTTGGCCGGTATGGTGACATGTCGCGATTGACGGGCATAAAGCATGCCGGGGAAAAATTTGAAAGGAGGTGGTCTGCAAGGAAAAGCGTGTTGATATCCATGACGACAATGATAGAAATGGCATTTCATGCAGTTTGGCCTAAACGTTGTATGATGCCAGAAATTTGATTAACTAAAATTATTAGGAGAGAGAGACCCATGAAAAACAAATTCTTTACCATTCTGATTGCAATTTTTGCCCTGACTCTGGCCTTTTCCGGAACCGCGTTTGCCAAAGAAAGGATCATATTCGGCGGCGGACCGGCCGGTGGAACCTTCCAGGTGGTTGCCAACGGCATCCAGGTCTACAAGCCGGTTAAAGCCACTCCGGATTTTTCCGTTAGGGCCCAAACATCTGCGGGTTCGGTGGAAAACTTGAGAAAGACCAACGCCGGCAGACAGCAGATGAGCGTGGTCTATTCCGGGCATGTGTGGCTGGGCCGCAGCGGCCAGATGAAAAATGATCCCAAAAAATACGAAAATGTGCTGGCGGTGGCCTGGTTGTACGGCGCACCGGCTCAGCTGGTGGTTCGACAGGGCTCGGGCATCAAAAGCGTCAAAGACCTGGTCGGCAAGAAAGTAGGTGTCGGCAATGCCGGCTCCGGCGCTTTTGCCAATTGCGAGCTGTTCTTTTCCCACATGGGTGTCTGGGACAAGATCGAGCGCAATGCCATGGGATACAATGATGCTGCGGCGGCTTTCGGCAACAAACAGCTGGATGCCTTCTGGCTGTTTACCGCCTTTCCGAGCGGTGCGGTTATCATGGCGGCCCAGACCAATGACATCGAACTGGTCGATCTCGATAAGGATGCCGAGGCTTCCGGGTTCTATAAAAAGTATCCGTATTTCGGCAAACTGGCGGTTCCGTCCGGCACGTATCGAGGTGTGGATTACGATGCCGGAGCCTTCCAGGACAGTGCCCTGTGGGTGGCCAATGCCAAGGTTTCCGCAGATGCCGTTTACAAGCTGCTCAGCATAATTTACACCGATGAAGGGCTGAAGCACATGTACGGACAGAAAAAGACCTTCAAAAACATGAGCCTGGAAACCGGCGCAACCAACATCGTTACCCCGTTTCATCCCGGAGCGGAAAAGTTCTGGAAAGAAAAGGGCATGCTGAAATAAAATCGCTGCGCGATTTTATTTAAATTAAAGCGGTTTTACCGCTTGATCTAAGAGGTGAGATATGGGTATAGCACAGTCATCAAGTGATGCTGTCTATCCCATATCTCACATACCATTCCGTGGATAGCGTCAATATCTTCCTTTTCCGAATTTCGAGGCCGGTCGTAAATGTTATCCTAAATAGAGGGGGGTAAAAAAGTGTACGACAAATTAAATAAATTCGAAAAAATCGTATTTGATGTGCTGGCCGTTATTCTGGTCCTTTTTTACTCCTATTCTGCTGTTGTGCAACCTGCCGCCACTCAGTACCACCGTGGCATATACGTGATCATCACCTACATTCTGGTTTTTCTGCTCTATAAGTCCAAACACAAATGGCTGCGTGTCGTCGACTACCTTCTGATTTTTCTTTCCATCTTCAGCGTCGGCTACTGGATCGTTTATTTTGAAGCCATCAACTACCGCACCGGGGCTGAGACGCAATTTGATATGTTCGTGGCCATGATCGGGGTTTTGATCGGCATCGAGCTGGCCCGGCGGGTGGTGGGCAATGTGTTTGTGATCATCGGGGCGCTGATGTTGATTTACGCCGTCTATGGCTATCTGGCGCCCGATCTTTTTGCCCACGCGGGTGACACCTTTCCGGCGGTTTGTACCAGCATTTTTTACAAAAGCGACGGCGTGTTCGGCATTATGGCCAATGTTCTGGCCACCTATGTGATCTTATTTGTCCTTTTCGGGGCCTTTTTGGAAAAGTCCGGGGCCCAGCGCTTTTTTATCGATTATCCGCTGGCGGCGGTGGGTCACCGCATCGGTGGACCCGCCAAAGTTTCGGTCATCGCCAGCGGTCTGTTCGGCTCCATATCCGGTAGCGCCATCGCCAACACGGTTTCCACCGGTGCCTTCACCATCCCCATGATGAAAAAGGCCGGGTTCAAGCCCCACGTGGCCGGCGGCATCGAGCCGGCAGCCTCCATTTCCGGTATGTTCATGCCCCCCATCATGGGTGCCGGCGGCTTTATCATGGCCGAGCTGACCGGGGTTCCCTATTCTAAAATCATGCTGGTGGCCATATTCCCCGCGTTTATGTATGTCTTCAGCGTGTTTGTCATGGTGCACTATGAAGCCAAGATGCATGATATCAGGGGCGAAAAAAGCGAGCACAACGCCACCGAGATTCTGAAAACACAGTGGCCGTATACCCTGCCCTTGATCATCATTACGATTTTTATGCTGACCGGTTATTCGCCGGCTTACTCGGCCATTCTGGGATTGGCTACCTGTATTGCGGTTAGCTTCAAAACCAAAGAAACG